>JAURYZ010000001.1 GCA_030653635.1 Coriobacteriia bacterium
TGTGGCTTGCATCCGCGTTCCTCGGCCAAGGGGTGGTGAGATGAGCGGGCTTCGATATATCGAGGGAGTCGTGACGCTCAAGCTCGATGAGGCTGCGTGCACGGGCTGCAAAGTGTGCATGCACGTGTGCCCGCGCGGCGCGCTGTCCATGAGCGACGGCAAGGCTGTGATTGTGGACCTCGGCGCGTGTATCGAGTGCGGGGCATGCGCACGCAACTGCGCGTTCGGAGCCATCAGTGTGGATGCGGGCGTCGGGTGCGCCGCGGCCATCATTAACGGTTGGATCTACGGTACGGAGCCGGATTGCGGCTCCGGCTGCGGCTGCTAGCAAGCAACCAATCAATAACGAAAGGGACACACATGCAGATCAAGATTCTCGGTAGCGGATGCGCCAAGTGCAGTGAGCTGGAAAGACTCGCCAATGAGGCGGTCACGACCCTCGGCCTTGATGCGACGGTCGAGCACGTGGCCGACATAGGGCAGATCATGTCTTTCGGCGTGATGACCACGCCAGCCCTTGTGGTCGATGGCGAGGTCCGTGTCGCAGGCCGGGTGCCGTCTGCGGCCGAGATGCTCGATCTGTTCAAGCGGGGTGGCACGCCGGGAGTGCAGGGCGGGTGCAGCTGCGGCGGGAACTGCTGCTGACCGGCTGACCAGACTGACGAGACTGAGTCCCCATGGACATCTTCTATCCGCTGCAATGGTTCGCGTGGGCATCCCGCTGTATAGCAACGCCGCAGGGGTGATCCCGATCGTGAGCGTGCTCGTGGATAAAGGCGTTGCCATGGGGACCGTTCTGGCATTCATGATGGCGGTCACCGCGCTGTCGATCCCGGAGTTCGTGATCTTGCGCAAGGTGATGAAGCCCAAGCTCATCGGCATCTTCATCGCGATCAACTTCGTGACGATCACGCTTACGGGCTACTTGTTCAACTGGGCGATACCGCTTCTCACGCGCTAGCGGTCGGCGACTCCCGGCGCTCAATCCACCCGATGCTGCGCTTCGCGATCCACACGAGCGAGAGCATGACGGGCACTTCGACAAGCACGCCGACTACAGTTGCCAGCGTGGCGCCCGAACTCAGCCCGAACAATGAGATAGCCACCGCCACTGAGAGTTCGAAGAAGTTTGAAGCCCCCACGAATCCCGCAGGCGCGGCGATTCGGTGTGGCAGCCGCCACAACCACGACCAGCCATACGCGACGGCGAATATGAGGTAGGTCTGGATCGTGAGTGGGATGGCGATAAGCAAGATATGCAGCGGATTGGCCACGATCGTCTGTCCCTGGAAGATAAAGATAATCACAAGAGTGGCCAGAAGAGCGGTGATGGTCACGGGCGCCAGAGCTGGCAGGAATGACTTCTCGAACCACTGGATGCCCCGGCTCCGGATGAGCTGCACCCGCGAGATCCAGCCGGCCACGAGAGGCACGACCACGAACAGAGCGACAGACAATATGACCGTGTCGTACGGCACCATGATATCTGAAAGCCCGAGCAGGAACATGACGATGGGCGCGAAGGCGAACAGCAGAATCAAATCGTTTACGGCAACCTGGACCAAGGTATATGCGGGGTCGCCGTCGGCGAGATAGGACCACACGAACACCATCGCTGTGCACGGTGCGGCCCCTAGAAGCACGGCTCCGGCAAGATACTCCCGCGCTAGGTCGACCGGAATCCAGCGGCTAAACACGATGTTTAGGAAGAACCACGCAATCGCGTACATGGTGAACGGTTTGACCAGCCAGTTCGTCACCGTTGTGATGATAAGCCCGTTCTTTTTCTCACCGACACGCTTGAGCGAGGTGAAATCGATCTGCAGCATCATTGGGTAGATCATGAGCCAGATAAGCACGGCGACCGGGACCGAGATCTGCGCATAGGTGAACTTGGAGAGCCAAGTCGCGGCCTCGGGCCAGACGTTCCCCACAAGCGTGCCTGCTGCGATACACATGACCACCCAGACCGACAGGTAGCGTTCGAACACACCCATGCGCCTTTTCTGTTGCGCAGCCTTGGGTTTCGCCTGGTTCATCGAGAATCCTTCCTGTGCGCTTGGTGCGCTTGGTGCGCTTCGTCACCAAGGCGTAAGACATCTGGGCTATGGCGGCTATAATGGGGCACACGGCCTTTGGGGGGCAATCTGTGTACAGTCAGACTGAAGTCGTCAATCTCCTTCTGGGGATTTCGATCATACCCATCCTGCTCGGAACCCATGCGATTGTACCCTCTCGCCACACGAGCGGGTACGCCGCCGCATATGTGTTCATGCTCGCGAGCTATGTGTCTACTGTCGCCGAGGGCTACCTGTTGCCCGACGTGTTCAATTTCATCGAACATGGCGCGCTTGCTGTGGCGGGGTGCCTATTCGCGGTCACCTTGTTCCTGCGTCGCCGTGAGCAGCAGCGAAACTTGAGGGAATCCTGATGCAGGCTGTCGTGCCCATCTTCGATGTGATCAGCGCACTGGCGTTCCTCACCGCGCTCGGGATAGCGCTCGATCTGCCGATGAGCCCCGGCCGCGCCTTTGAGTTGGGCACGAAGCTCGCCATCGTCGCATCGATGGCGATATACCTGTTCGTCGGCGTCTCTAATTCGCTCGAGCACGCCGGTGCCACCTCCGCTTTGGACAGGTTAGAAGACTACGCTGAGGTGCTGTTTGTGCCCTTCTTCATGTACGCGGCGGTGTCGTCGGCCAATGCGGAGCGGGTACGGCGCGAGATGGGAATCCAGCAAGAGTTGCGCGTGGAAAGGGATTTCAGCTCGTCGATGATGGACGCGACTCCGGCGGGAATCGTGTTGCTGGGACGAGACGGGAAGGTCGTGTTCGGGAATGGGTGCGCGCGTGAGTTGCTCGGGAGCGTGATTGATGACGCGTTCGCGGGCGGACCGGTGTTCGTTGAGCGCGATGGGGCTTTCCCTGAACCGCGCACTTTGGCCGAGATCGCGCACGACACGAGCCACGCTCCTCGCAGGTTCACGGTCTTGGGTGTCGAGGAGTTGCGGGTACTTGCCATCACCGCCTCTCCGATGGCCGCGGAAGGCGTGATCGTGGGGATGCTTGATATCACTTCCCAGGTGGCATCGGAACGCGAACTGGAGAAGTATCGGCGAGACCTCGAGGTGCTCGTGGAAAGGCGGACCGAGCAGCTCGTCGAAGCGAATCTCGAGATGGCCGCTGCCAATAACGCCAAGAAGGCCTTCCTGGCAAACATGAGTCACGAGTTGCGTACACCGCTCAACGCAGTGATCGGGTTCTCCGGCATCCTTTTGGCCGAGAATGCCGGTCCCCTCAACGAGGAGCAGCACAAGCAGCTCGGCATGATCGAAGATGCGGGACAGCATCTGCTTGCACTCGTGAATGAGGTTTTGGATATCGCGAGGGTCGAGTCCGGCCAAGTGCGAGTCGAGGCCGAGAAGGTCGATCTGGGTCATCTGCTGACGGTGGTGTGCTCAGAATTCGAACTCGCCGCCCGCGAAGGGTCCATAAAGATGAGCTCTGAACTTGCCGAGGAGCCCTTGTGGGTCGTCAGCGACCCCGCGAAGCTGCTCCAGATATTGCGCAATCTGTTGAGCAACGCGATCAAGTTCACGCCTCCCGGTGGCGAGATCCGTGTCGGACTGGAGCGCGAAGGGGACGACTGCGTGATACAGGTGCGCGACACAGGAGTCGGCATCGCACCGTATGATCAGGGCCGCATCTTTTCTGCTTTCTACCAAGCCTGTCCACCGGGCGAGATGAAGTCCAAAGGAGCCGGATTGGGGCTTTCGATCGCGCGTCAACTCTCGGAGCTAATCGGAGCCAAGGTCGATCTTCAGAGCACCCCGGGCTACGGCTCGATCTTCACCCTACGCGTGCCCTTGGTCATTCCGAGTTCGGAGCCCAGAACGTTCGCTCGCGGGTTGTGAGGAGCGTTCTGGGGGCTGTGGGGTGGAGTTTTCGTGGAGAAAACCGCTGGTAGTGATGGTAAGCGCCCGAGTGGTGCGATATCTGCGTATGGACATCCGTGCAGCCGAAGCCGCACAGTGCGAACGCATGGGAGAGCCTGATGACGACAAGCACGCGCAGGATACTCGTGGTCGAGGACGAGAAATCGATCCGCGACGCTGTGACAGCCTACCTTGAAAAGGAAGGCTACTGGGTCACGCCTGCAGCTGATGGTCTTTCGGCGCTCGATGCTTTCGACAAGCACCGTTATGATCTGGTCGTTCTTGACCTCATGCTGCCCAAGCTGAGTGGCGAACAGGTGTGCGCGGAGATGCGCGAC
>JAURYZ010000031.1 GCA_030653635.1 Coriobacteriia bacterium
CTGACATGAACTGCCCGAGGTACTCCGCGATCCCATCGAGTACGGCGGCCGCGACAGTGGCAGGTGCGCATCTGGGCACCTGGTCGTCGACATATGCCGCGCCTGCGGTCCTGCCCACTGCAGATGAGACGTTCACGCCCACGCCGGCCACAATCCACTCGACGCGGTCGATCTCGGACTGCATCTCCAAAAGGACTCCGGAGAGCTTGCCTAACACGTCTGCGGAGCCCGGCCCAGCGCCGAGCCAGACGTCGTTGGGCCATTTCAACATCGGATAGCAGCCGAGCGACTCCAGCCCCCGAGCCACGCCGAGCGCAACTACGAGCGGGAGCGCCGCGCTTTGTGCCGGGGACATGCTGGGCCGAAGGATGATCGAGAGATACGCCCCGCCCGACGGGGAAATCCACTCACGCCCTAGGCGCCCGCGCCCACCGGTCTGCGCGCCCACGACCACCACAGTGCCTTCTGGCGCCCCCGATCGCGCAAGGATCTTGGCATCATCGTTGGTCGAGACGGTGCTCGGACCACCCTCGAATCGCACCCACAGCGGGTCGCGCACCAGCGCCTCAACGGCGTCAGGCAGCAGGAGGTCCGGCGAGGAAAGCAACCTGTAGCCAGTATGCGGCGTGGCCTCGATGACGTAGCCGAGCTCGCGCAAAGCCGCCACATGCTTGCTGATGGAGACGCGGCTGACTCCGAGTTTTGAGGCGAGGTCCTCGCCAGAAACAGAAGCTCCAACCGGCGAGATCAGGGCTCTGAGTACCTGCGATCGACGACTCATCGCTCCTCGCTCACCTCGCGGTCGAGGTGCTCAGCCAGCATCTCAGGGCTGTAATCGTCGGCAAGCTCCTCGGCATACTCGTCAAGTAGTTCGTCACGCCGATGAGCCGATAGCTTACGGCGGCCGAAGGTGAGCAACCCGATGAACAGCAGAAACATCACGACCCCGAAATAGCCCAAGTCGCGAGCGATGGTCAGTGCGCGGTCGAAGTTCTCGCCAACGAAGTAGCCGATAGCGCACATGAGCGAGGTGTAGGTGATCGCGCCGAGCAGCGTCCAGCCCTGGAAGTACGCCATGGGCATCCGACCCATACCCGCGATTACAGGCACGAAGTTCTTGAAGCCGGCCACAAAGCGAGATAGGAAGACCGTCTTGGAGCCGTGCTTGCAGAAATAGGCCTCAGCCGCCGCGACCCGCTCCTCGTCGATACGAAAACGGCGTCCGTAGCGCAGCAGGGTCTCGCGTCCACCGCGACGACCGAACCAGTACGACAGATTGCTGCCGACCACAGTACCAATCACCGAACAGATCCAGACGATCGGAAGCCAAAGGTGGCCATTTTCGGGAGTGGAAAGAAATGCAGCGGCCATCACAACAGTCTCGCCGGGAGTGAACGATCCGATGATGAACAGGTTCTCGAAGATGGTGAAGAAGGCAACGATCGCATAGCCCCATACGTCCATGAAGCCTAGGACCCAGTCGACAATCGGGATGCCGGTCAGTGGCTGCACGGCTAGACCGTCACTATCAGAAGCGCGTTGAAACGCGAGGACCTTGGGGCCCTCGGATTACTTGGCGACGAGTCAATGGACATAGGGTCGGGCTGCATCACAGCTCCTAGGGCGAATGGTGAACGCTTGGCACACGAACGGGACTCGATTTTGTCCTTACAGTCCATCCAACCCGAAGTCGAGCGGACGCGCAAGGGTCAACGTGCTGGTCGAAACCCTATCGACACCTGAAGCGCGCAGCACAGCGAGTCTATCAAAGCGAATGCCGCCACTGGCCTCGGTCAATACGCGCGCACCCGCGCGCAAAGCGGCATCGCGAACGGCGAGCACTGCTTCGGCCAGCGTTTCGTCATCCATGTTGTCCAGCAGCACGATATCGGCGCCGGCCCAAGCCGCCTCGACCGCCTGGGCAATAGTGTCTGCTTCGACCTCGACAGCTAGGTCAGGCATGAGAGCGCGAGCTGAGGCCACGGCGGCCCCGATGCTGCCGGCCGTCGCGATGTGGTTGTCCTTGATCAACACCATATCGAATAGCCCGAGCCGATGATTGCTGGCGCCCCCGACCCGCACGGCGTACTTGGACAGCATGCGAAGTCCGGGAAGCGTCTTGCGGGTGTCCAAGACCGCCAGTGCGTCGCCGGCCTCGTCTTGCCAGCGCGCCGCCTCGGTAGCAATCCCGGATAGCACCATCAAAAGATTGAGAGCCGTTCGCTCACCCGTCATCACCGCGCGGGCCGGGCCCAAAACCTCGGCGATGCGAGTGCCGGGCTGCACGCGTGTGCCCTCAGCGACAAGCGGGAACACTTCCACGGGCACGAGCAGAGCGGCCGAGCGGGAGAGCATGCCATATACGCTTTCAACCACCGGAAGACCGCATACAACGCCGGCTTCACGGGCGGTGATCGCGGCTTCGAACCGCACGCCTGCGTCCACGGCGATGGTGCTCGTGACGTCCTTGTCCAACAGCGCGCTGTCGGCCAGTCCACCCAAGAGCCGCTCCGCTGGGACCCCCAGATCCTCGGCCAGCGCCGCGGCCACTACCTCATCGTGTCTTGGGATCTCAAAAAGCATCAGCGTCCACCTCGGTGCGTGATGGGCTCGAAATGAGGATCGGCGCCACGCATCCACAGCAGATGACCGGCCCATGCCGCATCATCGCGCTTCGGATAATCGATGCGGCTGTGTGTGCCGCGGCTCTCGGTGCGCATCCACGCTGCTCGCGCGATGAGTGTCGCCATCGTCACGAGGTTTTGTAGCTCGAGGTCCGAAGCCTCCGAAAACTCGGTCCCCAGCAGACCCGACAGGCCGTCGAGTACGGATGCCGCCCGAGCCAGCGAGTCCTCGGATCGCGTCATCCCCACATGGTTCGACATCGTGTCTTGGATCAGGTCCCTCACGCCAAGGGTCGCAAACGCAGGCGCGCGGTGTTCATCGCCCGAGGTCACGCGCGAGGGCCTTGGCACGATAGCGTCCTTCAAAAGTGCTCGGGCAATACGACGCGAGAACACGAGACCCTCGAGCAAAGAGTTGCTGGCGAGGCGATTCGCGCCGTGCAGACCACTCGCGGTCGACTCACCTGAAGCATAGAGCCCGGGCAGGCTCGAGCGTCCGTCGATATCTACCCGCACGCCGCCGATCATGTAGTGCGCTGCGGGGGCGACAGGTATGAGATCTGCGGCAAGATCAAATCCGGACTCGCGGCACTTTTCCCATATCATCGGGAAACGGGCCTTCAGATATTCGGCGCCGAGATGTCGTGCGTCGAGCCACACGTTGGGCCGCTCACAGCGAGCCATGACCTTCTCAATCTCGCGCGAGACCACGTCGCGCGGCGCGAGTTCGGCTAGAGGATGCACCCCGAGCATGAAGCGTTCCTCGGCACAGTCCAGAAGGTAGGCGCCCTCCCCACGCAGCGCCTCGGTGATCAAGAACTTGGGGCTCGATGCGTTGTCGAGCGCGGTCGGGTGGAACTGCACGAACTCGAGGTCCGCGATCTGAGCGCCGGCCCGCCACGCCGCAGCAACTCCGTCGCCCGTGGCTATGGCAGGGTTGGTAGTCACGCGAAAGACCTGGCCGCAACCGCCGGTGGCAAGCACAACCGCATCGGCCCAAAAGACCTCAGGCAGGTGGGTGTCGGGGTTGAACACAAGCGCGCCCACGCAGCGGTCATCTGCCGTGAGCAGGTCGATTAAGAAGCGCTCCTCGAATACCTCGACCCCTTCGGCACGCCGCAGGATCGCTGAGAGGGTGTCTTGAACAGCCGCGCCGGTCGAATCGCCTGAGTGCAGCACGCGGGGCAGCGAGTGGCCACCTTCACGCGCGAGCGCCACACGCTGGCCGCCCGCATCACGATCGAACGGCACGCCCATCGAGACTAGATCGCCTAAAGCGTCCCCAGCCTCGCCGACGACCGCCCGTACGACATCCTCGTCACACAGGCCCTGCCCCACCACTAGCGTGTCCGCGAGATGAAGCTCGACGCTGTCGGCCTCGCCAACTGCGCCGGCAATGCCGCCCTGCGCGTACCAGGTGTTGGTCTCTTGGATGCGTGCCTTGGTCACGAGTGCCACAGTGCGTTCCCCAGACGCAGTGAGCGCAGCTGTGAGCCCCGCGATACCGCTGCCTATAACCAGCACGTCGGTGCTGTGGGACACAAGGTCCTCGGTGTCGAACTCCATGAGATACCGGCGCTCAAAAGCGTCGGGCAATCTTTCCGGCGACGAATGCGATCTGGCGGCGTTTGCTCCTGGCGTAAGCTGCTGGTGAGCGTCGCGCCTAGCCAATCGCAATCATCTTCTCCACGCTTGCGAGCGCGGCTAGGCGCATTTCCTCAGGCACGACGACCTCTCCGGACAAATCACGCAGACAGTCGCGCACCTTTTCGATAGTGGTCACCTTCATGTTCGGGCAGATCATGCGCGGCTCGAGGTTCAAGAAGCGCTTGCCGGGCGCCGCCTTGGCAAGTCCGTGCAGCAGCCCCTCCTCGGTCACGACGATGAATTCCTCGGCCGAGGAACTGGCCACGTGACATAGCATCTGGCTGGTCGACAGGACCGCATCGGCCATGTCCACGACCTCGGGGCGGCACTCCGGATGCGCGATGACCTCGGCTCCCGGGTGGCGGGCCTGCTCCTTCGCGAGTTGCGTTGCACTGACCTGCTCATGCGTGGGGCAGAATCCGTCCCAGGCAATGATCTCGACGTCGGGCAGCGAGCGCGCCACCCACGAAGCGAGATTACGATCCGGGCCGAACAGCACCCGCGGAGCGCCCAGTGAGCGTACGACATCGACCGCGTTGGCGCTCGTGACACAGACGTCTGTGAGTGCTTTGACCGCGGCCGTGGAGTTCACATAAGTCACGACGGGCACGCCGGGGTTGGCCTGGCGCCATGCCGAAAGGTCGGTCGCGGTCATCATGTCGGCCATCGGACAACCCGCTCGCGGCTCGGGCATGAGGACCGTCTTGAACGGCGAGAGTATCTTTGCCGTCTCGGCCATGAAGTGGACTCCCGCGAACACGATGACGCTGGCCGGAGTGTGTGCGGCTTGCCTCGCAAGTCCCAAAGAATCGCCAACGAAATCCGCGATGTCCTGCACCTCACCGCGCTGATAGTTATGGGCGATGATGACCGCATCGCGCTTGTAGGCCAGTTCCCGGATCTCGTCGGCAATGGTGTGCTGCTCCACGTCGCGTGCCTTTCGCATCTGGTGACTACTTGGTCGGCGGCACGAGCGCCGCGTTGTCTATCAATCTTGTGGTACCCACACGGGCTGCGAGTATCGCACGAACGGGCATATCCACGGTCCTCACCGGCTCCAGGGTGACCGAGTCCACGAGCGCCGCGTAGTCCAACTCGGCCAACTGGCGCTTGGCGATCTCGGAGGCCATCAGAGCCACGATGGCGTCCGCCGAACGCTCGCCCCAAGCCAGCGCGGCAGCTGCGAGCTCAAGGGCCTCACACAGCGCGGTAGCTTGGATTCGCTCCTCGGGCGAGAGGTAGGCGTTGCGGCTCGACATGGCCACGCCGTCGCGCTCGCGGATGATCGGACACGGGACGATATTGACGCACAGATCCAAATCCCGGGACATCTGCTCGACAATTCGTAGTTGCTGGAAATCCTTCTCGCCAAAGTATGCGACGTCGGGTCGCACGATGTTCATAAGCTTGGCTACCACCGTGGCCACCCCGCCAAAGTGCCCCGGGCGCACCTCGCCCTCCCAGCGCTTCGAGAGCGGTCCCGGATCGACCGTCACTTGTGCATCGCGGCCGTACATGACGTCGGTCGTGGGCGTGAACAACAGGTCGACTCCCTCGGCGCGAAGAAGCTCAAGGTCGTGCACTATGTCGCGCGGATAGGCGCCGAAATCCTCTCCCTCACCAAACTGCGTGGGGTTCACGAAGATCGACACGA
>JAURYZ010000035.1 GCA_030653635.1 Coriobacteriia bacterium
CTGACAGGCTCGAAGCCCCATATGCCTTCCGGTAAAGGCCAGCGTCTGTCCGATGTAATCGAATGCGACGCTACGATACGTCCTGTCATCGAGGCTTTGGTGGGCGACGTATTCGTCACCGAGGATCTCCCGGCTGCCATCAGTGCGGCGCGCGGCGGTACCGCGCGTTTTGCGACCAGAGATGGCGAGGTCGTGTGGCCAAACGGCAAGGTGACTGCTGGCCGCCCCGCATCGGATAGTGCGGGCGTGCTTGAGCGCAAGCGGCGCATGAATGAGATATCCGACGAGGTCGAAGCGGTTGAATCTCGAGTCGCTGATAGCGAGATGCAGGTCGGCGAAGCCGAACGCGCTCTCACGGTCGCTCAGCAAGACGCGCTAGAGTTCGGTCAGAAGCTCGCTGCACTCACTGGGGAGCATGACTCGCTGCGCGAGGAGCTCGGGCGTCTCGAACAGACCATGACGAGCCTGGATTCTGAGATTGGTCGCATGGAATCGCGCCTGAAAGAGATTAACGACCGACTGTCCAAAGATCAGCCGCAGCGTCGTATCCTCGGCGAGCGAATCGAGCTGGCCTCCAAGGCGTTCGATGCGCTCGAGGAGTCGGGTGCGGTCGCCCGCGAGGTGCGCGACTCTCGCTTCAGAGACGAAGCCGCGATAAACGAGCGCCTGTCGGCCTGTCAGATTGAAATCGCGACCATCTCTGAGCGCGAAGTCCATCTCAAGCGACAGATCACCTCCATCAACAACGAGCTGCATGAGCTCAAGACCACCGTCGTGCAGGCCCGCGAGACCGAAGTGGCACTCGAGCTTCTGCGCGAACGCATCGAGCCAGTCCACGACCTGTATGCGGCGCTTCTGGAGCGAGCAGAGCACTGGGCTCACAAACTCAAGGACCGAGCACGTTTCGAGCAGGCCGATTCGGAGTCCTTGCGCGAGACGATTCATGCAGCCCAAGACGCGGTCAAGTCCGTCCAGGCCGAGATTGATGCGCACAATGAGTCCGTGAGTGATATACGGGTCAGCAAAGGTCAGCTCGAGATCCAAGTCAAGACGTCTGCCGCACGCATCGTCGAGGAGCTTGGCATGCCTTTGGAGCGCGCGCTGGACTGCGAGCCCCTCGACGACCGCGACAAAGCAGTGGATCGCGCACACAAGCTGCGCAAGCAGCTTGAGAACATGGGCCCTGTCAATCCCATCGCCATGCAGGAGTACGACTCGCTCAAGGAGCGCCGCGAGTTCCTCTCCGTGCAGATCGAGGACCTAGTCGCGTCTAGGCAGTCACTGTCAAAGGTGATCGCGGCCATCGACCGTAAGATCCGCGAACGCTTCGTTGAGACGTTCGAGGAAGTCGATCGCCACTTTCAGGACATCTTCACCTCGCTGTTCCCCGGGGGCCACGCATCTTTGGCGCTCACCGACCCTGATGATCCTGAGACCACAGGCGTCGAGGTCATAGCGCAGCCTGCCGGCAAGAAGCTGGCCAAGATGTCACTCATGTCCGGTGGAGAGAAGTCCCTCACCGCACTGGCGTTGCTGTTCGCGCTGTATCGTACACGGCCGTGCCCGTTCTATATCCTCGATGAGGTGGAAGCCGCGCTGGACGATACGAACCTTCGGCGATTCATCGCGTTTGTCGAGAGCATGCGCCACCACACGCAGTTTATCGTCGTTACACATCAGCGGCGCACGATGGAAGCGGCCGATGTGCTCTACGGCGTCTCGATGCAAGCTGATGGTGTCAGCAAACTCGTAAGTCAGAAGATCGATCGGTCCAAAACCCGGGAGGCTTCAATTGAGCCAGCCGTGGTATAGACGCCTTTCTGACGGGCTCTCGAAGAGCCGTGACAGACTCGAAGGTCAGCTCAACGTGCTCTTGCGTCGAGGCCCCGATTTGGATGCGGCCTTCTGGAGCGATCTTGAGGACGCACTCATCGGAGCAGACATGGGCGTTATTGCGGTCACTGAGATCGTCGAGCGTCTGCGTGACAGCGCGGCCCGCAAGGCGCTACCCGACGCACAGAGCGTACTAGCGCACCTCGCCGAGGAACTGGCCAGTGAGTTTCCTTCAGACGTCCTCGATTTTCTTACCGAAAACGTCACTGTGCTGGTCGTAGGTGTGAATGGCGCCGGCAAGACGACCACAGTGGGCAAGCTGGCCAAGCAGACGGTCGACGAGGGTCGTTCGGTCCTGTTGGGTTCGGCCGACACCTATCGGGCAGCCGCCGTCGAGCAGCTCGATGTATGGGCCGAGCGTGCGAAAGTCCCGGTCGTCAAGCGCGAGCGGGGAGCGGACCCAGCTTCGGTTGTGTTTGACGCCATGAAGCTCGCCGCCGAGACCGGAGCTGAGCTCACCTTGGTCGACACCGCGGGGCGCCTACATACCTCGAAGGACCTCATGCTCGAGCTTCAAAAGATCGCTCGAGTCGCCGAGCGTGAGAGCGCGGTTCCCACAAAGATCCTGCTCGTGATGGATGCCACTACGGGCCAAAACGGGCTTGTGCAGGCCCGCGAGTTCGACGCCGCGCTGAACGTGGATGGCATTGTCCTCACGAAGCTAGATGGCACCGCCAAAGGCGGCATCGCCGTAGCTATCGCGCGGGAACTCGGCATTCCTATCTTGCGCATCGGCGTTGGCGAGAGCATCGACGACCTGAGGCCCTTTGTCGCCGAAGAGTTCGCTCGCGCCCTGCTCTCGGAGGTCTGAGAGTGACTGCGTTTCATGGGGGAATGCCCTCAGGACCCACGAGGAAGCCGCGCTCCGATTACTTGGCCCTCACTATCGTCATCCCGCTTCTCGTGGTTTTCGTCGGCCTTGTGAGCGTTCTGTACGTCACTCATACCACAGCGCGGGTCGAGGGCATCTCGATGCTTCCGACCCTCCTGCCCAACGACATTCTTCTTGTTACCAAGGGCTACGACAGCCCCGTTCGCGGTGACATTGTCGTGGTATACGCCCCCGATAACGCGCAAGTGGAGACGGGATCTGAATTCGTCAAGCGCGTGATCGCAGTGCCCGGTGATGAAGTGCAGGTCGTAAGCGGAGTCGCCTATGTCAACGGCAAACTTGAGCCGGATTCCTACCCCAAGACCATCCTCGCCGAAGATCTGGGCTTGAAGCCCATCACGGTACCTGAGGGGCATTTGCTGGTTCTTGGCGACAACAGGCCAGTCTCTTTGGACAGTCGCGTGTTCGGTCCCATCCCGATTGGCCTTGTGATTGGCCGAGTCGTGTCAATCA
>JAURYZ010000041.1 GCA_030653635.1 Coriobacteriia bacterium
TGCCGAGCCACCCCCGGAGATGACAGCACGCTCCTTCCATGTCGCGAACTTGTCTGCTCGGCGGTCGCACGCGCTGATTCTCTTGCTCTAATACTCGATGACCTGTCGCCGGGTACAGACCCCGGGGACTTGCTCGCAGGAGTTGCGCGTTTGCGTGAGTTTGGTCCATCCCCCGCAACGGTCATTGTGACGACGAGGGCGGATTCGCCCGCATGGATTGCGAGGCTTTCTCCAGACGTCGTGATTGGGTTAGATAGTCTCGCCCTGTCGCCGGAGCAGGTCATGGAGGCGATGAGGCTCCACTGCGGAGAGAGTTTGGCCCAAGCGTATATGGACCGCGTGCTGGAGGCTTCGCGAGGGCATGCGGCTACGGTCGCTGTGCTTGCACGCCAGATTGTAGTCGGCTCTTTTGGCGAGGACACTCCCAACATGGACTTGAGCGCTCACTTGACCGCGCTTGCTCAATCACAACTGGGGGCCAACGCACTCGAGACTCTCTGCGCTGGGTCAATGCTTTCGTCGGCCAGTCTACTCGCCTTGGAGGGCGTCCTTGGCCGGAGCGCACGCGACGACCTTCTGAAGATTGCATCCAGAATCCCCCTCGTTCAATACCCCCTGCCCGAGGCCCCAGCCCTGTTTCGCATACATGGGCTTGCGGCGGCCGTGTATGGTCAAAGCGACTTCGTCTGTGCGATGGGGCTTGACCACCGAGAAATGCTGAATCGTACGATTCGCGTATTGGCCGAGCAGGGGGAGTATGTGCGGCTGTTCGAGTTGGTAGAGAGTGAGTCCGACTCGGTGCTGGCAAATGAGGCGCTTCTGCGCCATGGTTCCCAGCTGCTGGCAGTTGGGGGAGTGGACCTGCTGGTGTCTGTTCTTGAGATGGTGCCCACTCGTCAAACACTGCTGAGTCCGCGCCTGCTGATGCTTCAGGTTGAGCTGCTTCGAGAGAAGATGCTGTTTGAAGAGGCAATGAATAAGGCGCTGGTGGCTCGGGACTTGGCAGAGATCGAGGAGGATGGTGCCGCCTCGTCGGAGGCACATATGCTTCTGGCTCGACTGCAAATGGATCGCGGGCTCATGTCTGACGCAGCAATCAATCTTGAGCGAGTCGTCCAGAATCATGACTCAAAGCCAGAATTGGCGCTGACGGCATCCGCGTATCTTGCGCTTTGCCAAGCACTGCTTGGGAACCACGCGCTGTGTTTGGTCCACACAAAGGCCACCAACAACCTGTTGGTCAGCTGTAGGCATGATGCCGCGACGCACGTTCGCGTCGTTACTTCTGCCGCGACCAAATGCGCGCTTGTCGATGGATGTTGGTCAGACGCTTTAGTGCGACTGCAGGGCATGGGAGACACTTGCGGTGCTCCCATTGCCCTTTCAATTCAGACTGAGGGAAACATAGGTACTGCGCTTGTGGAGACTGGGCGCATAGAAAGGGGTGCCGCAGTTCTTGATTCGGCTATCGCCTGCAGTGAGCGATATGGTTTGCGCATGCTTGAGCTGAGCTTTCGGGATAGTCTCGCACTAGTTCGCGCCGCGTGCGGTGAATATGTGAGCGCCGTGGCACTCATGCGGGAGGCAATCTGCGGCTGCATCGAGCTTGGTGACAAGATGGAACTGTCTCGGCAGTACGCCTACTTGTCAATGATTCATCGTGCCGCAGGGGAATACGATGCGTCTCTACAGTGCGCCGAACGCGGAATGGAAGAGGCGGCGAGTCTCCAGTGCCCATGGCTGCGCTGGATGGGCGCCTTGGAACTATCGGCATGCCTGTTAGTGATGGGCGACTCAGATGCTGCGGGCCGTCAGGCTGAAAGGGTTCGTTGTGAGAGCGCCGGCGCCGGTGCTTATCGATATGTATTGACGGCTGATCTCATTTTGGCGGCGCGCGACGCCGAAAGGGGCGATTCTGCCCACGCCGACGAGCGCCTAGCCGAACATGAACCACTCATCCGCGATGGCAGCTCGAACTACCTGCTCATGATGTACGCCAGGGCATTTCCTGCGCTGCTGCCAGTCCTGGCGCTGCTTCCTGAGGGGATTCCTGCGTGCGTGCTGAAGCACACCCCGGTCACCGTTGTCAGGGCGGCTCTCGATGCTTGTGGACTCCTAGACATTAGCCAGGCACGCAGACACCTTGAGGCCGTTTTGGCGGAATACGCGGACGACCCCAAAGCACCATCCTGTCAGGTGCGTCTCTTCGGCGGGCTTGAGGTTCGGGTTGGGGATCGCTCGGTACGCGAGCGGGACTGGAAGAAGCTCAAGGCCCGGTTGCTGTTCGCGCTCATGGTTCTGGAGAGAGGCCGTGACCTGCCACGTGAGCAAGTGTGTGATCAATTGTGGCCAAACCTCGATGCTGATAGGGCCAAGAACAACTTCTACGTGATCTGGAGCATCATGAAGGGCGCTTTGCTGCCGGGTGGAACGAAGGGCGCACCGCTTCCATACGCCGACAACACTGGCGGTCTGTGTCGCATTGATGTGGAGCTAGTCGACTCCGATGTGGAGCAGTTCTCTCGGACCATCTCGTCGGCACGCGCGGCGGAGAACGCAGGCGAACTCACCGCCGCCGTCGGTTTCTATCGCTCCGCCATGGATATCTATCGAGGCGAACTGCTGCCGGGGGACATCTATGACGACTGTTTCGCGCTGGCACGGGATCGATACAGGCTCGAGTTCTGCGACGCCATGCGTCGCGCCGTGTCGTGCGCTGAGAGAATTGCTGATCCCGCCGAGGCTCTCGATTTTGCGCGCCGCGGTCTGGATGCCGACCCACTGTCCGAGGATCTCTATCAAGCCGTGATGAGGAGCCACATCGATGCGGGGCAAAGGTCGGCTGCCATCGAGACCTATTTCGTCTGTCGCCAGAAATTATGTGACGACTTGGGGCTCGACCCATCGTCGGAAACAATGAAACTCTACGAGCACATCTTGGCGATGGACGATCCCACGGAGACCGACAGTGCGCTCTGATTGGGATGGGAATAGGTAAGCAACTGTTAAGCACCACGGACTATTCTGAGATTGTCCCAAGCGAACAACGCGACGGACGTGCGACGTGAGGTATGTTGGGTTCCCCGGCAAGGGGCAGCGCGTGAGCGTGTGGATAGGGCCGCGTAGGTGAGGAGAGGGAGACTCCTGAGGGGCACCGAACGATGCGCCCATAGACCCACCTCTCGAGCCCAAGATGCTGATTTGTCGCAGAATTGCGAGGCCGGCGGTCATTGCGACCGCCGGCCTCACCCACTTCCTCGCCCCAACGTT
>JAURYZ010000028.1 GCA_030653635.1 Coriobacteriia bacterium
CCGTCCCCGAGAGCCCCTGAGCGATCGACTCGCGCATGACCCCGAGTTGCTCGAGCATCTTTGCGCGTATCTCTGCGGCGTCGAGGCCGGTCTCGTCGACTTCTTTTGCTATGGCGGCGGCAGCGAGCGAATCGTGCTCCACTGTCGCTTGTCGCAGGTCTTCGAACGAGGTATAGGCCACAGGGGGCTCCTTTCGGGCGGTTCCGTCCGAGATTGTACGCTACGTTGCCCCGATACGGATTGGCACGGAAATAGCATATACGGCTGAAATGGATTAGCATGTACTAAGTTGCTTGCGACACCGAGACGAAACGAGCCAAACCATGCGAGGCAGACAGCGACGCGAACAAGCCCGGATTCAGGAGACTGAGTGGGACGGACGCACCCTGGATTCAGTACGCGCGGGCGAGATGTTCGAGATCGTTTGTATCGAAGACGCGGCTGCTCGGCTGAGCGCGCTGCGATTCGGCATGGCCGAAGGCTCGGTTGTCAGCTGCATCACCCGCATTCCGGCAGGACCGGTGGTTTTGCAGCGGGGCAGGCAGGAGATCGCGGTCGGCAGAGGAATCGCCCGGGGCATCTGTGTGCGTCCCTGCACCGAGTGCGGGCTGGAGGCGAACTAGGCAATGGGGGAGCTGAGCCTAAAGGAGACGGCTACAGCTGCCTCGTGCCACGGACCCGGCTCGACCGCCGCGCGATCGGGAGTCGAGACCGTGGTGCTGGCTGGAAACCCCAACGTGGGCAAGTCCGTTGTCTTCAATGCGATCACTGGCGTGTATGTGGATGTCTCAAATTACCCCGGTACCACGGTCGAGCTGACACGTGGGCATGTCGAAGGTCGGGACCTCGTGGACACGCCGGGCGTGTATGGTGTGTCCAGCTTCAACGATGAAGAGACGGTCGCGCGCGACATCATTATAGACGCCGACATCGTCGTGAATGTGGTTGACGCGGTTCACATCGAGCGCGACCTGTTCTTGACGCTACAGCTTCTCGATATGGGCAAGCGCATGATTGTCGCCCTTAACATGGCCGACGAGGCGCGCTCCCTTGGTGTCGTGGTAGATCGCGACCTACTAGAGGACCTTCTGGGCGTGCCCGTGGTCGAGACTGTGGCGGTCAAAGGCACCGGCATCCCGGAGTTGGTCTCCGCACTGGATCACGCGCGCACCGGTATAGGTGATCGCGAGCTGGATGGTGAGCTTGCACTCATGGCAGCGCGTGTGGGAACGCGCGCAGAGGCGCTTCTCGTCTTGGAGGGCGACGAGACGGTTGCGGCCAGGCACGACGTCGAGCCAGGAGCTGATCGAGACGCGATCTACTCGCACAGGCGAACCCGCGTTGACGACATCGCCGGACACGTACTCTCAGACACCTACCAGGGTGTGCGCTTCTCGGCGCGACTCTCGCGCGCAATGATGCATCCGGCCACCGGCATTCCGATGCTCGGTCTGCTGCTATGGGGCATGTATGTTGTGCTCGGTCAGTGGGTCGCGGGCGGCGTTGTGGGCATTCTCGAAGTCGACCTCATGCAAGGCTACTGGGAGCCGCTTATTCGCGGCCTCGTTGGCGCCGTATTCGCGCCCGGCAACCCCGTGTACACGATTCTTGCGGGCGAGTTCGGCGTGCTCACCATGACCCCGACCTACCTGATCGGCGTGATTCTTCCGTTGGTGACGGGCTTCTACCTCCTACTCGGGCTGCTCGAAGACTCCGGATACCTGCCGAGGATAGCCGCGCTTGCTGATCGATCCCTTACCGGAATCGGACTCAACGGTCGAGCGGTCATTCCGCTCATCTTGGGGCTCGGCTGCGTGACGATGGGTACTCTCACCACCCGTATCCTCGGCTCGAGGCGCGAGCGGTTCATCGCCACCGCACTCATGGCCATCGCAGTACCTTGCTCGGCACAGATCGCTGTCATCGCGGCACTCATGGCAGGCGTCGGTCCCTTCTACGCCGCTGGTTACTTCGCCTCCCTGCTCGTGATATTCGTCGGAGTCGGCACTGCTCTGAATCGCCTGACCCCCGGCATCTCGACGGGCCTGCTCATCGACATCCCCAGCCTCAGGGTCCCTAGGATCGACAACGTCGTGCGCAAGACCCTCACCAAGGTCTGGCACTTCATGCGCGAGGTAGCGCTGTTCTTTGTGATTGGTGCGCTGTTGATCTCGGCGCTTGAGGTGACGGGTGCTTTGGCGTGGATCCAAACCGCTCTCATCCCGCTTACCGTGGGCTGGCTCGGGCTACCCAAGGAAGCCGCGACGGCGTTCGTGATGGGCTTTGTACGTCGCGATTTTGGTGCAGCCGGGTTCTTCACGATGAACCTCACGAGCGCACAGCTGCTGGTCGCGATGGTGACGATCACCCTGTTCGTGCCATGTATCGCCAGCATCATGGTCATCGTCAAGGAGCGCGGTTGGGGCTACATGGCAGGCCTGTTCACCGGCTCCGTGGGCTTGGCCTTTCTCGTCGGCGGCTTGCTCGCGCGTGCGTTGGGGGTGGCATAGATGCCAAGAACGACCCCATGCCCCTCTTGCGGCCTGAGCTCGTCGGCGACCGAGATCCGGTGCCCCCGCTGTAACGCCATGAAGCTCGTCGGATGTACTGGCGCGTGCAGTCTGTGCAAGTCTGCGTGCTCGACGCCAGCTCGCGAGAGCCGGTAGGCCCACACAATCGGCCGTGATCGCCTCGCTTTCACCCAAGGCGTTCGGTCGTCGGGCCAGACGTTGGGAGAATCCACAGGCGCCGGGTGTACACGGCAATCCTCGGCAGATATCACTCAGGCACCGACATCAC
>JAURYZ010000050.1 GCA_030653635.1 Coriobacteriia bacterium
TCAGGGATTCGAACCCTGGATACGGTTTAAAGCCGCATACACGATTTCCAGTCGTGCTCCTTAAGCCAACTCGGACAACTCTCCAGGCGCACCAGCGTACTGACGAGCGCACACGCGAGTATACCCACATGGTGGAATAGCGGCAATGCCCTGAGGCCGCGATGTTACCCGACGTTACCCTGTTAACGCTTCTTGATCTTCTATGCAGACGGCGACATAACCCACTCACGCTCTTTCGGCGCAGGCCACTAACGGCATTATCTCGATGCGAACGTCTGCTGCCATGATTCTCGGCCGTCCAGAACCGAGTTCCAGTCAAACTCGGTACATCTCCGTCAGTCTTGTGGCAGCGTCCACGGGAAACCAGATGCCGGTGCCTCAAACGGCTCAATACTCACAGCTCGAGCACCGCTCTCGTCAACAATGAATGTGATTTCAACTGGCCCCTTGATCGACCTCAGTTGTTCACTCAGAGAACTCCCACCAAAGGACTGAGGAGTGTTCAGACGGGTGCCTTCGTCGGCAGCGAAGCGCAGTCCATCCCAGACCCACGCTCCGGCACGATGCTGAGCCCGAGACCAAACTTCACAGTCAAGCCGGTCAGTCCTTGAGCCCACACCATCTTGTTCAACTGGTGCACCAACCGAAGTAATCAGACCTCGTACGATCCATTTGCCAGAACCATCGCCACTCAGCCACTCGCTCTTTCCAGGAGACCATGTGTTGGGAACACTCTCAAACCGCCAGAGCGGATACGCAGCGCTCGCAACAAGCTCACTCGCCTCAAGCGAGACCTCAAGGACGGCCTCTGGGCCCCCGGCATCCAAATACCTTGGTGGAGCCCCTCCGTCTTGAGGCACAAGGTCGGGGTAATCTCCTAGTCCGGAATCGACCATTGCATTCGCACTCCATCGTGCATGTATCGCTTGCATGGTTGTCATGCCATGAAGCTCACTCACCGTAGTCACAATCACTGAGCTCGCGCCGTCTACTTGGATATTGGCGAGCTCGGCAGTGGAACCCACAATGTAATTCTCGCCTGCCTGGGGCAACCCAACCGGGTCGCTTTGGGTGACGCATCCAAAGCAAGCGGCCAGCGCCGATGAGAGCGCAAACAGCGCAACCATGCTCAAACAGCGGGCATGAATGCGGACTGTGTGGATCCGATTAGCCATCAGTAGGGACTCCGCCCACGGTATGCCATCGAGTAAAGACTATATGATGGTGTATAGCGAACATACGCGCCCGTGTCCTGCCAATTGCCGGCAGAGTCTTTGTACTCCACCTCACACCCCACATTGATATCTCCCCATTTCGCAACATCCCCCAGAACTTTCCAAGGCAGCATATCCTAGAGAGAGAGCTGTCAAGAAGAGAATGGATGTTACGCAGCGCGACGAACGCGGTATTAGGTCTCAGGGCTCTGATCAACAGAAGGGGTCGACGATGAACGCTTCACGCATTGCTCACGGTTCTGGTTTCCGCACGCTAGCGCTACTGACGACCCTCGTGCTGCTGACTGCGCTACTTGCCACGGCGACCGGATGCTCGCGCGCAGACGAACCGTCCGAGCCACAGGCCGGGACCGACAGCTCTGCCGAATCCACGGCAAGCGTCGACGCCTCGTCGACCCAGCCCGTATCGGTCAGCGCCGTGAAGGCGTACTTCCTGAGCACCGAGAAGCTCACCCCGGTGGCTGGAAACGCCACTGGCTCGGGCGTCGCAGCTGCTGCCATGGAACTGCTGATTGCGGGGCCTGACGAGACCAAGAAGACCCAGGGGCTCACGAGCGAGATTCCCGCCGGGACCAAGCTTCGTGGGGTGCGTGTAGACAACGGCGTCGCTACCGTGGATATGTCTAGCGATTTCGCGAGCGGTGGTGGCTCGTTCTCGATGCTGGGGCGCGTGGCTCAGGTGGTGTTCACTCTCACGCAGTTCTCGAGCGTGGACAGCGTGCTTTTCGAACTCGAAGGCGTGCCACTCGATGTCTTGGGTGGCGAAGGCGTCATCTTGGATACGCCTCAGACCCGCGCCGGCCACGAGTCGTTCGCGCCCGATGTGCTCGTTGAGAGCCCCACGTGGGGCGCGACAGTCGCATCGAATACATCCCTGAATGTGACGGGCTCCGCGAACACGTTCGAAGCGGTCTTCCAGCTCCAGATCGCGGACACGGCAGGTAACGTCATCAGAACCCAGCGCGTGCAGGCAACGTCGGGAACCGGCACACGGGGTACGTTCGACGCGAGCATCTCGCTTGCCGGGATCGCACCGGGTAAGGCCGTGCTCGTGGCCAGCTACCTGTCAGCCAAGGACGGCTCTCGTGTCGTTGTCGGCCAGATTCCGCTCGCCGTCAGGTGAGCACTAGCCGCCGGTGACCTGAGAGTCGTCATACCGAAACTCGCGGATCTCGCCTGGCGATGAATGCGGTCCGTACGGCCAGTACCAAGGCGCCTGCCCCAAGGTGAACGGCTGTGCTGTGTCGATGCCACCCGTGTAGCTCGTATCCTCGGCAACTTTGATCCCGTCGACGAACAACAGCACGCCCGCAGGTCCGTACGATGCCGTGATGCGCATCGGCCGGTTCGCCCACGAATCTGCGTTGTAGGCGATGGTGTGCCACGTCGTGCCGTCCCAGATTCCCCATGAGATCGTCGCGGCCTCAGCCGTGTATCCGGCGACGATGGCGTACGAGCCCGCAGGGGCTGCCCGCCAGCCGATGGTGTCGAGCAAAAAGCCGTTGCTCGAGGGATCGTTGCTCGCGAACTTCGACCACTCGGACCTGTTGTCGTACTGCATGACACTCAGCACGTCGTCCGCAGGCGTGTACAGCATCTCGAACGTGCCCTGAGCGCCGCTCAACATAGACGGGGCGTAGCCTTTGTACTCGATCACACTTCCGATCTTGAGAACTCCGCCCGATTCGGTCGCCGTCGGGTTGGATTTGGCCGCCGGCCCCCACTCACCCTCGTAGTTGCTCTCGGCCACGACTGCAGCCGAGATGGAACCGGGCGCGGCGTACGAGCCGTCGAACGGGTCGGTGAACGAGGCCTCGGTAATCATCGAGGGTGCGGGCTCTCCGCTCGCGGAAGTGGCCGCGTTCCCGTCGGTCGCGGGCGCGGTCGTACCGGCGGGCTTATTACAGCCTGCCAAAGAAAGGACCAGGGCGAACGCCAAGCAAAGCGCGGCGGCGCGGCTGACGTACCGTCTGAGATGAGCCATCCGATAATCCCCTCTCGGTGAGTCTGAAGGCGCTGCGCCCTCTCAGCCCTGCTGTGGCGGGGCGGTCGCCTCGCCGGGCATGGGCGGAGGTGTTGCAGCAGGCATTGGCGGCGCGGCTACGGTGGGCATCGGCGGCGGTGCCGCAGCAGGCATCGGCGGCATCTCCGGCGGCATGACCGCCTTGGCCGCTTGCATCTCCCCCGCCAGCTGGCCTGCGAACAACCCGAGCGCCAAAGCCACGCCGAGCAGAGCTATCGAGAACAGATACGACGTGCCGAACAGCAGCGTCATGGCCGCGAAGATGAATGCGATGGCGCTGATGGTTGCGGCCACC
>JAURYZ010000052.1 GCA_030653635.1 Coriobacteriia bacterium
CCTTCTGATCCTTCGGACAGCTGATGACGCTCCTGAGTTGAGTGATTCGAATCTTGCCAGCCATATCGGGACTACTCCTCCCAACCGTAGATCTGGCCCACGGTCTTGCCACGCTTGCGCGCGATCTCCTCGGGGCTCGAAAGTTCCTTGAGTCCCTGGGCTGCGGCCTTGACCATGTTCAGGGCGTTGTCAGTGCCGAGCGACTTGGACAGGACATCACGAATCCCCGCGAGCTCAAGAAGAGCGCGCACCGGGCCGCCGGCGATGATACCGGTACCAGGGCTGGCCGGCTTAAGCAGTACTTTGCCAGCGCCGAACTCACCGAGAATGGCGTGGGGTATCGTGCCGTTTTTTACCGGAACCTTAAACATGTTCTTCTTCGCGTCTTCGATACCCTTCTTGATGGCGACGGGTACCTCCTGGGACTTGCCCATGCCGACACCGACGCTGCCGGCACCGTCACCGACGACCACCAGAGCGGTCAGCGCAAAGCGGCGACCTCCCTTGACGACCTTGGAGACGCGATTGATGTAAACGACCTTTTCCTGCAGCTCCGAGACCGGAGCTTCCCTACGGGCCATACCAGTCCTCCCTAGAACTTAAGTCCGGCGCTGCGGGCGCCTTCGGCAAGGGCTTTCACGCGACCATGATAGAGACGTCCGCCGCGGTCGAAGACCACTTCGGTCAGTCCCTGTTCGATCGCCCTACGCCCGACCAGCTCACCGACAGCTTTGGCTGCTTCGATGTTGCCGCCGGACTTCACGCTACCGCGCACCTCGGAATCAACAGTCGAAGCTGAGGCCATTGTGAGGCCGGCTACGTCGTCGATGAGCTGCGCGTAGATGTTGCTGTTGGTGCGACTCACGCACAGACGGGGACGGGTCGCGGTACCAGTGACCTTGCCGCGAACACGCGTCTTGCGCCTGAGCAGACCTGCTCTCTTCGCCTTCAGCTTATCCATAACTCCACTACTCTCCTCGAAATCACCCGACCGCACAGCGGCCGGCGCACTAATTCACTACTTCGCAGTCTTACCAAGCTTACGACGAACATGCTCACCTTCGTAGCGCACACCCTTGCCCTTGTAGGGCTCCGGAGGACGCCATCCACGAATCTCGGCGGCTATCTGGCCGACGCGCTGCTTGTCGATCCCGCGAACGGTGATCTTGGTCGGCGCGGGAACCTCGAACGTGATGTTTGACTCTGACTTGATGTGCACCGAATGCGAGAAACCAAGCTGCATTTCGATATCCAAACCATTCATCGCAGCACGATACCCGACACCCACGATCTCGAGGTTCTTATGGAAGCCATCCGATACACCGACCACCATGTTGGCAACCAGTGTACGGGTCAGACCATGCAGTGAGCGATGTGTACGTGAGTCCGAAGGACGACGTACGACAATCTCTCCATCGACCATCTCGATGATCATGTCTTCTTTGAACGCCTGCGACAGCTCTCCCTTTGGTCCCTTGACAGAGACCGTCGAGCCGTCGATCTTGACTTCTACCCCGGTTGGGACCGGGATGGGCTGCTTGCCGATACGAGACACGGCTATTCGCTCCTTTCCTTGTCCTGTCCGGTTACCAGATGTAGGCGATTACTTCGCCGCCGACGCGAGCCTTGCGAGCAGCGCGATCAGTCATGACGCCAGAAGACGTCGAGATGACCGCGATACCAAGACCGCCCAGAACGCGAGGCAGATCGTCCTTCTTCGCATACACACGCAGACCCGGCTTACTAATACGCCGAATTCCCGTGATTGTGCGCTGCTTCTTCGGACCGTACTTGAGAACGACTTCGAGGGAGTCCTGCGGCGCGGCAGCAGTGACCTTGTAGTCCTCGATATAGCCCTCTTGCTTCATGATGCGCGCGATCTCGACCAACTTCGTGGACGAGGGCATACTCGCCGACTCCTTGAACGCCGAATTCGCGTTGCGAACTCGCGTCAGCATATCGGCGATAGGGTCTGTCATGCTCATTACGTAATACCTCCTATGGTTCTCGGATGACTCCTTCGCGTGCGGTTCGCGCCGGCCCGTGGCCGAAGCGCCTGCACCCGATGGGCTCCTTAGTGATCCGTCGAACTACCAGCTAGCCTTACGGACACCAGGAAGCTCGCCGCGGCTGGCAAGCTCGCGCAGACAGATTCGGCACACGCCGAACTGTCGGTAGAACGCACGTGGACGACCGCAGCGGTTGCAGCGGTTGACAGCACGCACTGCAAACTTCGGCGCGCGATTGGCCTTGGCGATCATCGACTTCTTGGCCACTTGTAACCTCCTTACATCGGCGTCAGAGTCTGACGCCGGCGGTTATCGCTTGAACGGGAAACCGAAGGCGTCGAGCAGTGCCCTGGCTTCGTCGTCTGTCTTCGAACTAGTGACGAACGTGATATCCATGCCGCGCGTGCGAGTCACCTTGTCATAGTCAATCTCTGCGAAGATGAGCTGCTCGGTAACGCCCATGGAGTAGTTGCCGCGGCCATCGAATGACTTGGGGTTCAAGCCGCGGAAGTCACGGACGCGCGGGATAGCTGTGGTGATCAGGCGATCGAAGAATTCCCACATGCGGTCACCGCGAAGTGTCACCTTCGCACCGATGGGCATTCCCTGCCTGATCTTGAAGCCGGCGATAGACTTCTTGGCGCGAGCCACCATCGGCTTTTGGCCAGTGATGATGCCGAGATCCACCATAGCTGAGTCAAGTTGTTTGATGTCCTGCGCGGCCTCACCGACACCCATATTTACAACGATCTTCTCAAGTCGCGGCACCATGTTCACGTTGCCGTACTCGAACTTCTCTCGAAGGCCCGCAACAACCTCGCTGCGGTACTTCTCTTTGAGTCTTGGAGCCATTCTCTTCCTACCTTCCATGATTCTTCTCGCGTACCGGATTTCCGACCCGGCACGACTTTGCAGCCCGCAGATGCGAACTACTTGTCTATGTCGTTGCCGCACTTCTTGCACACGCGAACGCGAGTGCCTTCGTCGCGGCGGCGAGCAACCCGTGTGGGCTGGGAACAGCTGGGGCACAGAAGCATGACATTACTGACATGGATCGTGCCTTCGACCTCAAGGATGCCGCCCTGCGGCTGCTTGTTGGTCGGACGCTGAGCCTTCTTGATCATATTCACGTGCTCGACGACTAGGCGCTGCTTCTCGGGATACACGCGCAGGACTCGGCTCTCTTTGCCCTTGTCCTTGCCAGTGATGACCTTGACCTTGTCGCCCTTGCGGATGGTCATGGAACTCGCCATCTTCGCGTACCTCCTAAAGGACCTCGGGGGCAAGTGAAACGATCTTCATGTACTTCTTGTCGCGCAACTCACGCGCGACAGGACCGAAGATACGAGTCCCCCGGGGATTACCCTGGTTGTCGATGACGACAGCTGCATTCTCGTCGAACTTGATGTAGCTGCCGTCCTTGCGTCGTACTTCTTTCGTCGTGCGCACAACTACAGCGCGCACGATCTCGCCCTTCTTGACCGTCCCGTTCGGGATGGCTTCTTTGACGGTGCACACAATCACATCGCCAACACGAGCGTAGCGGCGCTTCGAACCGCCGAGAACCTTGATGCACAGCACCTTGCGTGCACCAGAGTTGTCGGCGCACTTGAGCCGTGTCTCTGCCTGAATCATCTCTTCCTCCGAACGCGTACCGAATACCAGAGGTGCGTGGAGCATGAAGCTCGGCGCGCACGTGACTTATCCGGATGCCTACTTGGCCTTCTCCACGATCTCCACGAGACGCCAGCGCTTCAGCTTGGACAGCGGGCGAGTCTCCATGATGGAGACAACGTCGCCGACTTGGCACTCGTTGTTCTCGTCGTGCGCGTGAAACTTCTTGCTATGGGTCATCATCTTGCCGTACAGGGGATGACGCTTGCGATCCTCGACCTTGACGACACACGTCTTCTCGCCGCCAGCCGAAACCACGACACCCTGCCGGACCTTACGCCTACTGCGATCTTCAGTCATCTACGCTTCCTCCACACTAGCCTACAAGGCGGCCGCATCGCGCGCGGCACGCAACTCACGGGCCCGCAGCTCGGTGTGCAGGCGCGCGATGTTCTTCTTCACTGCATTGATCTGCGCCGGGTTATCCAGCTGGCCTGTAGCCAGGCGGAAGCGCAGGTTAAACAACTCGGTGCGAGCGTCCGCGATCTTCTGGACGATCTCGATATCCGTTAGCTCACGGACCTCTGTAGCCTTCATCTATGCCTCACCACCATCGGAACGCATCACGAACTTGGTCTTGATGGGCAGCTTGTGCTGTGCAAGACGAATCGCCTCACGAGCAACGTCCTCGGGAACGCCGGCCAGCTCGAACATGATCCGACCGGGCTTCACAACTGCCACCCACTTCTCAGGGTTACCTTTGCCGGAGCCCATGCGGGTCTCGGCAGGCTTTTGCGTAACCGGCTTGTCCGGGAATATGTTGATCCAGACCTTACCGCCACGCTTCATGTAACGGGTCATCGCAATACGCGCGGACTCAATCTGTCGGTTGGTGATCCAACCGGCTTCGAGAGCCTTAATCCCGTAGTCACCAAAGTTAATCTCGGTGCCGCCCTTGGCGACACCCTTCCGCGAACCGCGCTGAACCTTGCGGTGCTTGACTCTCTTAGGCAGAAGCATCTAGCGCCTCCCTCCACCGTCGTTGCGGCGGCCACGGGCCGGACGATCGCGCTCGCGCTCCTCGGCGGGAGACGGGAACTTCTGTCCGGGAAGGACCTCACCGCGATAAATCCATACTTTGACACCGACAGCGCCCATCGTCGTGCGAGCCTCTGCGGTGCCGTAGTCGATCTTGGCGCGCAAAGTGTGCAACGGCACACGACCCTCGCGATACCACTCGCGACGACCCATCTCCGCGCCGCCGAGGCGACCGGAGCACTGAATCCGGATCCCGAGAGCCCCGCTCTTCATGGCCGAAGCGACCGCCTTGCGCATTGCGCGACGGAAGGCTACTCGACCGACGAGCTGCTCGGAAACGCTCTGAGCAACGAGAACCGCGTCGATCTCCGGACGCTTGATCTCGATGATGTTGATTGCCACAGATCCGCCGGTGACCTTCTCAAGCTCTTTGCGCAACACATCGACCTCGGCGCCCTTCTTGCCGATGACGATACCGGGACGCGCAGTCCACAGCTCGATGATGGTCTTATCACCCTTACGCTCGATCTCCACTCGGGAGACAGCGGCGCGACGAAGGCGAGTGAGAAGCATCTCGCGGATCTTGAGATCCTGCAAGAGCGTCTCGGCGTAGCCTTTGCCCATATACCAGCGCGAACGCCAGTCTTCGGTGATACCGAGTCGGAAACCGATCGGTTGGACCTTCTGACCCATGCGCCTACGCCCCCTCTCGCTGCTTGACGATTACCGTTATGTGACTCGTGCGCTTGTCGATGCGAAACGCACGACCCTGCGCACGAGGACGGATCCTCTTCAGAGTCGGACCCTCGTCGACGAACGTCGTACCGACGATGAGATCTTCCGACTTGATCTTGAGGTTGCGCTCGGCGTTGGCCACGGCGCTGTTAAGCACCTTCGCTATGTCTTCGGCTGCGGCGCGAGGCGTGAACTGCAGAATCGCAGACGCGTCAGCCACTGACTTGCCTCTGATCAGATCGATCACGATGCGTGCCTTGCGTGGACTCACGCGCACGTAGCGTGCTACTGCTCTGGCTTCCATGTGTCTTACCTCTTGCCCTTCTTGTCAGTCGCGTGGCCGCGGAACGTGCGGGTCGGGGCAAACTCACCGAGTTTGTGACCGACCATCGACTCCGTCACGTAGACCGGAACGTGCTTGCGGCCGTCGTGCACCGCGATCGTGTGACCGACCATCTCCGGGAAGATAGTCGAAGAACGCGACCACGTCTTGATGACCTTCTTCTCGCCCACCTCGTTCATCTTCTGGATACGCTCCAGTAGACGCGTCTGGACGAAGGGTCCCTTCTTCAAGCTCCTGCTCATGGTTTGCTCTCAACTCCCTTTAGGCCGTAAGACCGCTACTTCTTGCGGCGGCGAATGATCAGACGGTCGGACGCCTTGCCCTTTTTGCGGGTGCGGTGACCCTTGGTGGGAACACCCCACGGCGATACGGGATGACGACCGGCGGTCTTGTTCTTGCCCTCGCCACCACCATGCGGGTGATCCACGGGGTTCATGGCAGTACCACGAACAGTCGGGCGAAGGCCCAACCAACGGTTACGACCGGCCTTACCGATCGTGATGTTACCGTGGTCGGAGTTGCCGACCTCGCCGATGGTCGCGCGACATGTTACCAACACACGGCGCATTTCCGAGGAAGGCATGCGCAGAATGGCGTAGTCGCCTTCCTTACCCATGAGCTGGATCGAAGTGCCCGCAGAGCGGGCCATGGCTGCGCCCTTTCCGGGCTGGAGCTCCACGGCGTGTACCACGGTACCGGTCGGTATGTCCTTGATCTGCAGCGAGTTGCCGGCAACGATATCCGCTGTCGAGCCGCTCATTATCTGCTGACCTACCTTAAGACCCTTGGGGGCCAGGATGTAACGCTTCTCGCCGTCCGCGTAATGAAGCAACGCAATTCGGGCCGAGCGGTTCGGGTCGTATTCAATCGTCGCAACCTTGGCGGGAATCCCGTCCTTGTTGCGCTTGAAATCGATAAGACGGTAACGGCGCTTGTGTCCGCCACCCTTGTGACGGGTGGTGATTCGACCGTTGTTGTTGCGCCCGCCGGTCTTGTGCAGCGGCTCGAGAAGCGACTTCTCAGGCGTTGTGCACGTGATTTCGGCGAAGTCCGATACCGACTGGAAACGTCGGCCCGGGCTTGTAGGCTTGTACTTCTTGAGTCCCATTCTTGCTCCTTCCGTCCGATGGCCGTATCCGCTTGGGACGTACGCGACTCCGACTCCGGACTACCACGGTGCCGGGCGGCTCCATTTTGTCGCCCGCCGGCACCAGTTCAGTACCATACAACAGATTTCTTAGTGACCTTCGAAAAACTCGATCGAATCGCCAGCCTTGAGGGTGACGATGGCTTTCTTCCATGCAGACGTATGTCCCTTGGAGGAGCGCAAACGGCGCGGCTTCCCTGGCACATTCATCGTATTTACGGCAAGAACCGTCACGTCGAAGATCTCCGCGATCGCCAATGCGATCTGCGGCTTCGAGGAACGCTTGTCAACTTGGAACGTGTAGCGATTTTGCTCGATCATCTCGAAGGACTTCTCAGAGATGATCGGACGAATGACTACTGAGCGGGCATCCATCATTATGCGAGCACCCCCTCAAGCCAAGTAAGGGCCGGCTGGGTGAAGAGAAGAGCGTTGTTGTTGACCAAGTCGTATGTATTGGCCTCGGAGGCCGTGATTGCACATACCTTGGGAATGTTGCGAAATGACAAGAGCGTGTTGATGTCGTCATTCCCGACGACCACAGTCACGCGACCGGTAATGCCGAGGTTCGCGAAAATCGCGACGGCCTGCTTGGTCGACGGCTTTTCAAACACCATCTCATTGACGCAATACAGAACGCCTTCGATCGTCTTGGCGGACAACGCACTGCGCATCGCCAGCTTAACGACCTTGTTTGGAACCTTGAACGCATAGCTGCGGGGATGTGGACCGAAGACCACTCCGCCGCCCTTCCACTGCGCCGAGCGGATCGAACCCTGACGGGCACGACCGGTGCCCTTCTGACGCCAGGGCTTTCTGCCTCCGCCAGATACCAGGCCACGAGTCTTGGT
>JAURYZ010000054.1 GCA_030653635.1 Coriobacteriia bacterium
AAGTGTCGAAGAGATCGTTGAGGCGCTCGGTGGAACAGTTCTTTGCGCCGAGGAGCATGTGAGCGAGCCGGTGGAGTCGTTTATGGTAGGCGCGATGGGCCAGGAGAAGGCGCTCAGGTTCTTCAGGCGTAAAGCCCGCAAGGCTGTCATTACCGGCGGTGATAGATCCGACGTCCAGCTCGCTGCTTTGGAGACCGATACACGCTGCATCATCCTGACCGGGAATCTGCCTCCCAGCTCGCTTGTCCTTTCCCGTGCCGAGGAATTGGGGGTCCCCATGATTCTTGTGGGCATGGATACCCTGTCAGCGGTGGAGAAGATGGAGTCGCTGCTTGGTCGAGTACGTCTTCATGACCCCATCAAAGCTGGTAGAATGCGCGAGATGTTCGAGGCTGCCGTGGATGTTGACGCGCTTGTCTCGGATGCATTCGGAATCTAGAGCCGCGAGGAGCAATATGTCTGAGAGCCGTCTTGTGAAGGTCGTGGTTGATGCGATGGGCGGGGACCACGCGCCCGAGGCGGTACTGGTCGGAGTCGATGCCGCTCTTGCGGCGGACACCAACCTTCAGATCATACTCACCGGTCCGGCCGATGTGGTCGAGGCTTTCGCAAAAAGCCGTGACCGCTGCCGAGCTGTTACGACTACCGAAGTGATAGGCATGGACGAGCATCCTGCCCATGCTGTGCGCGGCAAGAAGGACTCCTCGATCGTGGTCGGCTGCCGCCTTGTGCGTGACGGTGAGGCGGATGCGTTCTTCTCGGCAGGCTCCACCGGTGCCTGCATGGCCGCAGCTACTCTTGTGATGGGCAGGATCAAGGGTGTGTCGCGACCGGCAATAGCCACGGTGATCCCGACGGCGGGGCAACCCGTCGTGTTGTTGGATGTTGGAGCCAATGCTGACTGCAAGCCGGAAAATCTCGTGCAGTTCGGGCACATGGGCGCCGCCTACGCGCAGATCGTACTCGGAGTCTCGGCACCGCGCGTAGCCCTGCTCAACATCGGCGAGGAGCCCACGAAGGGTTCCCAGCTAGCCCAGGACGCACATGCGCTCATGGCGGCTCAGCTACCTGGATTCATCGGCAATGTGGAGGGTCGTGATCTTTCGGCGGGCGTTGCGGATGTGATCGTCACTGACGGTTTCACCGGTAACGTCGCACTTAAACTGCTCGAGGGCCTGTCTAAAACGCTACTGGGCCAGGTCAAAGATGCGATGACCTCGTCGGCCATCAACAAGCTGGCTGCGGCCGTACTGAAGTCCTCGCTTGTGAACCTCAAAGAGCGCCTGAACCCGGACGCGTATGGTGGAGCGCCCCTGCTGGGAGTCGCTGGCATTTGCATCATTGGACATGGGAGTTCTGGAGCGGTTGCGGTGAGTTCCGCCATGCGTGTCGCCGCTCAGGCGGCTCGTGGTGGATTGACCGATCATATAGCCTCGGCGTTGACGCCAGTATAGTAGCTTCGCAGTAGTCTCCAGAACCGGGGAGCGGCTACCGAAGCCTCCTTGGAGCGTGTACACTACTCGGACTATTCAGCCCGGCCGAACTTAACTCAGGAGACTGAACGCACAATGACAGTTCACGCCGTGATAACCGGCGTCGGCTCGTACCTCCCCGAGCGGATACTGACCAATGCGGACCTCGAAGCACTTGTCGAGACTTCCGACGAATGGATCTTCTCGCGCACGGGCATAAGTGAGCGTAGGCTCGCAGAGCCCGACGAGGCAACTAGCGATCTGGCGGCAAGAGCGGGCAAGGCAACCCTTGCCGACGCGGGAGTCGACGCGGGTGATGTCGATCTGCTCGTCGTTGGCACGTCGACCCCGGATATGTTCTTTCCATCCACCGCATGCATCACCCAAGACAAACTCGGGCTGTCCTGCCCGGCGTTCGATGTCAACGCTGCATGCACGGGCTTCATCTACGCGCTGCAGTGCGGCGTGGCAGCCATTGAATCGGGCCGGGCGCGATGCGTGCTGGTAATCGGAGCGGACGCGCTCACCAGGCACGTGGACTTCCAGGATCGATCGACGTGCGTGCTGTTTGGGGATGGTGCCGGAGCCGTCCTGCTACAAGCCGCCGAGGAGCCCGGGGTGCTGGGCATCGTGCTTGGATCGGACGGAAGCGGCGCAGACATGCTCAAGGTCCCTGCAGGAGGTTCTGCGGCTCCAGCCACGGTAGAGCGGATCGAGAATCGCGAGCACTATCTGCAGATGGCGGGAAACGACGTGTTCAAGTTCGCTGTCCGTGTCATCCCGACCGTGACCAAGCAAGCCCTTTCCGCCTCGCAGCTCGAGGTTTCCGATTTGGCATGGCTTGTGCCACATCAGGCCAACCAGCGCATCTTGAACACCGTCGAGGAGCGCTTGGGAATCGAACACGAAAAGGTGTATTCCAACCTAGAACGCACGGGGAACACATCAGCCGCATCCATACCGCTAGCCCTGGACGAACTGTATACTGCGGGTCGAATATCCAAGGGCGACAACATCGCCTTTGTCGGATTCGGTGCCGGGCTCACCTTTGGAGCGGCAGTCGTACGTTGGACCAAGAACGCACCTAACAAGGAGGCATGAGATGGCCCTTCGCACCCGGCTCACCGAGCTTCTGGGCATCGAGTATCCGATCATTCAAGGTGGCATGGCGTGGACCGCCACCGCCGAACTGGCAGCTGCGGTCAGCAACGGCGGGGGTCTGGGCATCATCGGGGCCGGGCACATGCCCACAGCCATCTTGCGCGACCAGATCCGCTTGGCTAAAGAGCTCACCGATAAGCCGTTCGGAGTGAACCTCATGCTCCTAACTCCTCACATAGACGAACTCGTCGATATGGTGATCGAGGAGGGTGTGCATGCCGTGACCACGGGCGCGGGCAATCCTGGGAAGTACATGGACTCCCTCATGGCCAAGGGCATCAAGGTACTCCCCATCGCTCCTAGTGTTGCTTTAGCCAAGCGCCTTGAGTCTATCGGCGCGCACGCCATCATCGGCGAGGGTATGGAGGCTGGCGGCCACATCGGCGAGCTCACCACCATGGTCCTCACACCGCAGCTAGCCGACGCTGTTCAGATCCCCGTCATCGCCGCCGGCGGCATCGCCGACGGTCGGGGTATGGCTGCGGCGTTCGCTTTGGGCGCGGAGGGCGTGCAGGTCGGCACGAGATTCATGTGCGCGGTCGAGTGCACGATCCACCCGGCTGTCAAAGCGCGGATCATCAAGGCCAAGGATCGTGACACTGTGGTCACCGGCAACTCCACCGGCCACCCGGTGCGCGTCATAAAGAACAAGCTCTCCAAGATGATCGAGGAGCTCGATCGGGAGAACCGCTCTGAAGACGTCGAAGAACTGGGCGCTGGCAAGCTAGCGGCCGCGATGCGCGACGGCGATCTGCACATGGGCTCGCTTATGGCTGGGCAGGCAGCTGCGATGGTGTGCGCGATTCAGCCCGCAGCCGAGATCATCGCCGAGATCATGAGCGGTGCCGAGGAGGTCCTCGGCAGGCTTGGGACCTTGGCGGAGTAGCGCGATGACGACACGTT
>JAURYZ010000064.1 GCA_030653635.1 Coriobacteriia bacterium
CACGGGCTCGTGAGGGGTCAGCTTGATGGGGAGCGACACACGCAAAGTGATGCGGAGCGAGCGCAACTTGCGTATCAAGCTGCGGTCGAGCACCGCAAGGCGATGGAGCTTGTCGCGATGCGTACGGACAACCTTATCACAACGCTCTACCACGGGAGGCCCAACATGACGGCAGCAGCATTCGAGGCGGCAATCGAGTTCGACGCCAGGCCGCCGCTGGGATATGAATCCGCACGGGGTATCCGTGCAGCACAAGAGGAGCGCCGCTGATGGCGAAGGATCGTTTGGCCGAAGTTCTGCAGGACTGGGAGGCCGTCATCGGCCTCGAGATCCACACTGAGATCACGAGCAGCAACACCAAGATGTTCTGCGGATGTCCAGTCGGCTTTGGCGGCGAGCCCAACACCCGCGTGTGCCCGGTTTGTCTAGGGCTTCCCGGAGCGCTGCCTGTGCCCAACGAGTACGCCGTCGAGGCCACCGTGCTGGCGGGACTCGCGATCGAGTCGACGATTGCGAGATGGAGTCAGTTCCATCGCAAGAACTACTTCTATCCCGACATGCCAAAGGACTATCAGATCTCCCAGTACGACCTGCCGTTCTGTGATGGCGGGTATCTCGATGTCCAGGTCGGCGAGGGTGATGGCGCGTATGAGACACGTATCGCTGTGACGCGCATCCACCTAGAAGAAGACACCGGCAAAATGGTTCATGTCGGCGGTGCGGAGGGTCGCATAGCGGGAGCCACGCACTCGCTTGTCGACTTCAACCGGGCAGGCACGCCTCTGATGGAGCTCGTGACCGAGCCTGACATCCGTACCCCGGAAGAGGCACGAAGATTCGCGCAGAAACTTCGCCTCATATGGCTGTCCCTTGGCATCTCGGACTGCAGCATGGAAGAGGGCTCGATGCGCGTGGACGCGAACGTGAGCATCAGGCGTCCGGGCGACACCGAGCTTGGAACTAAGGCCGAAATCAAGAACATGAACTCATTCAGGGCTCTCCATGACGGTTTGGCTCACGAAATCATACGCCAAGTCGAATTGGTCGAGAGTGGTGGCCAGGTAGTTCAGGAGACGCGCCACTGGGACGTGGGTGCGAAGCGCACCAGCTCACTGCGAAGCAAAGAAGAGGCTCACGACTATCGGTACTTTCCCGAGCCCGACATGGTGCCCTTTGAGTTCTCCGAAGAGTGGATTGATTCGGTCCGGGCCAGGCTCCCCGAACTCCCAGATGCCAAGAAGACGCGCTTCGCCGAGGATCTGGGTCTGAGTCAATACGACGCGGCGATTCTCTCAGCCGATATCTCGCTTTCTGCCTTCTTCGATTCCGCCGTGAGCATCGGAGGAGCCGAAAGGGCAAAAGCCATCGCAAACATCATGCTCAATGATTTGGCCGCGTACCTCAACACCGAGGCGATCAGCATCGATCAGTCGCGTGTGACGTCGGCAATGCTCGTTGAGCTCGTCGAACTCGTGGAGGATGGCACAATCTCGAGCAAGCAGGCCAAGGTGGTCATGACCGAGATGGCTGCGACGGGTGACTCGCCTGGGGCCATCGTCGAGATCAAGGGCATGATCCAGGTTAGCGACACGGGCGCTATCGAGCAGACCGTCGATCGTGTGATGGCGGCGAATCCCTCTGAGGTGCAGGGATATCGCGACGGTAAGATCACCCTACTGGGCTTCTTCGTAGGTCAGACCATGAAGGAGATGCGAGGGCAGGCTAACCCCAAACTTGTCAACGAGGTCTTGCTTCGCAAGCTCAGCTAGAACTGCCCTGTTTCGGCGTTTGCATAGTTTCGTCCCGCATGGGGTATTTGACCTGCAGCATGTTCATCGCCGTTTTTCGAGTCTGCGCTTCAGGAGGTGCGATGCTGGAAATCCGTGCGGTCTCTTTGCTGCCGTTTGCGGCGGCCGTCTTGGCGGCCTTTCTTGCCGTCAGCTCGTTGCGTTTGGCCAAGCGGGGCAACAGGATGGGCATCTTCTTTCTCCTTTTGAACCTTGCGACCATGCTGTGGTCGTTCTTCTATGCAGTCGAGATCAACCTCGACCTTCCCGTGGTACTCGACGTCATGCCTATCGGCTCATCGGCCTACTTCATCTATGTCCTTGAGATAATCGGCTTGGCAGCAGCGCCCAGTCGAGCGTGATGTGCAGTGACAAGGGGCTCTACCTGAAAGTGGAGATCCCGGACGGTGATATCACGTTGCACTCAGATGCGACTCGTCTAGAGCAGATACTGCTTAATCTCGTCGTCAATGCGATCAAGTACACCAGGACCGGAGGAATGACAATCGCAGCGGTTCCCGATGAGAATCACTTGGAGTTGACGGTATCAGACACCGGAGTTGGTATACCAGCTGATTCCTTGGACCGTGTCTTCGAGGAGTTCGAGCGTATAGAAGTGCTCGGACGCCCCTCGGAGTCTGGGGTCGGGCTGGGACTGAGCATCAGTAAGAAGCTCGCCGATCTGATTGGCGGGCGCATCGATGTCGAAAGCAAGATCGGTCAGGGCTCAGTGTTCACGATCGTGCTTCCCTGGGGCTGAGCTAGGTCTTGGCGATGTAGAGGTTCTTGATCCCAGATGAAGTGGTGAATGGTCCGGTGCGGCGGCAATGGATCGTGACGATGGAATCGGCACACTGGGGATTGTCGTCGTGCGCATCCCGGAAGTCCTGATTGATCCTCCGCAGACCGTTGAGAAGCAGCACGCGATATCGCTCCGACAGCAACGCGGCCTCAGACTCCAAGAGGTCCTCGGAATGGTGCTCCATGTCGACTACCAGTCGCTGGCTGAAGTCGTCAGAGGTGCTCACTGATAGCCTGAAGGTGACGATCGCGTCGTCGCTGCGCTCGCTTAGAATCGCCTGGATGTTCTCAGGAAAGATATTGGCTCCGACTATCGAAACGGTTCCGTCGCTGCGACCGAACACGTAGAAGA
>JAURYZ010000067.1 GCA_030653635.1 Coriobacteriia bacterium
CGCGCTGTCGTCGGTGGCATATGCGACCGGTGAGATCGTGCTCGTGCTCGCTCTCGCAGGTTCGGCAGCGATGCATCTCACGCTCCCAATCGCCATCGCGGTCGGCACTCTCTTGGTCATCGTGGTGACCTCATATCGCCAAACGATCCGGTCGTATCCGGGCGGTGGCGGGGCATACATCGTCGCCAAGGAGAACCTCGGAACCGCCTCGGGCCTTGTCGCGGGAGCATCGCTTCTCGTGGACTACATTCTCACGGTTGCCGTCTCCATCTCGGCGGGTGTCGCGGCCATCACCTCGGCATGGCCGCAGGCGGTGCCGTTCCGCATCGAGATCGCACTGTTCTTCATCGCCTTGCTCATGGTCGCGAATCTTCGGGGCGTGAGGGAGTCGGGAACCTTGTTCGCCGGCCCCACCTTCGCGTTCGTGATCTTGGTGGGCATCACCGTGCTGGCGGGGCTTGCTCGCTTCGCCACAGGCAACCCTTTCACCATTCCGCCTGCCGAGGAGGCGCAGTTCGGCGTTCAGACTCTCACGATGTTCCTCGTGCTCAAGGCTTTCGCGTCGGGATGCACGGCGATGACCGGCGTCGAGGCCATCGCCAACGGGGCTACCGCTTTCCGCGAGCCTTCGGCCAAGAACGCCGCACGGACACTGGTGTGGATGGCTGGCATCCTGCTGTTCCTGTTTGTGGGTGTGTCGGCTCTGGCTGTGATGGCAGGCGTGCAGCCGACCGATGAGACCGTGATCTCACAGCTCTCCCGCGCAATCTTTGGCACCGGCTGGCTTTACTACCTCATCTCGATTTCAGTCATGACGATTCTCATCCTCGCCGCGAACACGAGCTACGCTGATTTCCCGCGTCTGGCCTCATTCGTAGCCGAGGACGACTACCTGCCTCACCAGCTGCGCGACCGTGGCTACAGGCTTGTGTACTCAAACGGTGTCATCTTGCTCACCTTGGCGGCTGGGGCGCTTGTCGTGGCCTTTGGGGGAATGACCACACGGCTGATACCGCTTTATGCGATCGGTGTGTTCACTTCGTTCACGCTGTCTCAGACCGGGATGGTTGTGCATCACTTCAGGAAGCGCGAGGAGCACTGGCAGTTGGGGGCGGCGGTGAACGGAATCGGCGCCACCGCGACCGGAGTGGTCCTCGTGGTTGTCGCCTCTGCTAAGTTCCACGACGGCGCATGGATCGTTATGCTGCTGATCCCGCTTATCGTGAGCTACTTCTTGTGGGTGAGCCGTCAGTACAGCCGGGTCCGCGAAGAACTTCGAATGCGTCCGGAGGAGATCACGGACCTGAACTGGCAATCAGCCAACCGCCTCCACAATCACGTGGTGCTTCTCGTAAAATCGATCGACCGCCGACTTGTGCGAGCCCTGCAGTACGCCAAGACCCTCAAAGCCGACGAGACTGAGGCGCTCTATGTCGACATCGCCGGAGACGCTGAGGCCTTTAGGGCGCAGTGGCAAGAGGCGGACTTTGGGGTTCGGCTCAAGGTCATCGAGTCGCCCTACCGGGAGATAATCGGCCCGATTTGCGAGTACGTGCGTTCGGTCCCGCGTTGGAGTTGCGACGACGTCATCACAGTCATCGTTCCCGAGTATGCGTCCGAGAACATTGCCGACACGATGCTGCACGATCAGACGTCCTTCTGGCTCAAGCAGACGCTGTTCAGCGAGCCCGGCGTGATCATCGCCGATGTTCCCTATCATATGGATGACCCGTGCGCCGCTGGGGGCTCAGCTCCGAAAAGCGTACCGAGCACCTAGCCTCGCCGGACGCGCGCGCTCGCGGTGGGTCAGATCGGATCGGCTTGCTCTCCTAGGCCGGGCATCACACACTGCTTCTCAACGATGCCCCAAAGGATCGAGGAGGCCGACAGCGCGGCGTCCACTCCCCACTCTTTGTCGAACAGCCACTCGTTGGCTGGGTGGTTCACTCGTGCGACCACACGATCCACCGCGAACTCCCCGGCGAGCATCGCGACAACGAGGTTGTCCTCGTCATCACCCGTCGCGGCAACCAGCAGGTCTGCGCCCTTCAGCCCCGCAGTCTCAAGGACCGTAGGTTCGCATGCGTCACCATTGACCACGTGAGCGCCGGTGAGCATGGTCTGGACCCGCTCGGCGCGGCCACGCCTGGATTCGATGAGAGTGACTTCGTGATCTGCAAGAAGCTTGGCGGCTAGGTAGGCTCCGGTCTTGCCGGCACCCGCTATGACGATGCGCATGGCTTAAAGCCTCCCTTTCTTGGATCCGAGCAACATGTCGAGCTCCGCGACCGAGTCGCGCATGATGGTTAGGTGGAGAATATCCCCGGGCACGACCTCTGTTCGTCCGGTGGGGATGCTCGCGGTCCCGTTGCGCACCAGGCAGGTCACCGCCAGCTTCTCGGGGTACTCGATGTCGATCACGCGTCGTCCGGACAAAGCGCGGTCCGCCACGACCTCGATCGTCACGACCTCGCCAGCGCCATAGGCGTCTTCGAGTGTGACGCCGGGGTGTTCGATCATCTCAAGCAGTCGGCTGCTCGCCCACTGAACACTCGAGATGGTGGGGATGCCGAGGCGCTGGTAGATCACTGCACGCCTAGGATCGTAGATGCGCGCTACCACGATCTTCACGCCGAATCGCTCGCGGGCAATGCGTGCCGCAACGATGTTGCTGTTGTCGCCGCTTGTGACAGCCGCAAATGCGTCGGCCTTCTCGATACCTGCCTTGAGCAGTGTGTCGCGGTCGATGATCTCGCCTTGGAGCCGCCGGCCTTTGAGCTCATGCGCCCCGGCTGCGAAGGACTCCGCATCATGATCGATGACCGCGACCGTGTGACCGCTCTCTTCCAGCTGCCGCGCGAGGTAGCGCCCGACGCGGCCGAAGCCGCCGATGACGACATGCATGCAGTGCTCCATTTCCGAGGAACCCAATGTGCGCTCACTCATGCTAGTACCACTACACATAGAGCGCCACATAATGATGGTGTTAGAATTCGTGGCGCAGTGCATACGCCGATGGGTGGAGGGCCGATGGGTGACATCGTACGCGCCGAAGGACTCGTGAAGAAGTTCGACGATATGGTCGCTGTGGATCATGTGGACTTCACGATTGCCGAGGGTGAGATCTTCGGGCTGCTCGGCCCGAACGGCGCTGGTAAGACGACTGTCATCTCGATGATCTCGGGTCTGCTCGAGCCTACAGACGGCGACGTTATCGTTGATGGAGCATCGGTTCGCAAGCAGCCCATCGCCGTAAAGCGAGTACTCGGCGTGGTACCGCAAGAGATCGCTCTGTATCCCACGCTGACTGCGCGGGAGAACCTGCAGT
>JAURYZ010000068.1 GCA_030653635.1 Coriobacteriia bacterium
CACGTGCTCATCAGGGATCTCTCCTAGAAAGCGGCTCGGCTTGTTGTACTGGGTCGCCCCGAACAGGGAGCGCGAGTGGGCATGTGTGAGATAGAGGCGCTCGCGAGCTCGCGTGATGGCCACGTAGGCCAAACGACGCTCGTCCTCAAGGCCGGACTGCTCGAACATCGAGTTCGCGTGAGGGAACACACTGTCCTCCATGCCCACTACGAACACGACCGGATACTCGAGGCCCTTGGCGGTGTGAACCGTCATGAGCGTGACGTTGCGATCGCCCTGGGCCAAGGTGTCCAAATCGGTTCGCAGCGCCGCCCACTCCATGAATTGAGCAAGCCCCGCAGGCGGCTCATCGTCGCCGACCTGGTGCTGCGCCGCAAACTCCTCGACCACGCCAAAGAACTCCTTGACGTTCTCGATGCGACCCTCGGACTCAAAGGTGCGCTCCGCTTGCAGTGCGCCCATAAGCCCGCTGCGCTCCACAATGGCTTCGACCTGTGCACGCAAGGAGTCGTCAGCAAGGCCGCGCAGCTCGTCGAGCACCTCGACGAAGCCCTCGAGTTTGCCGGCGATGGTGTGCCCGAACTCACCCTCGGCCGCCAGACGCAGCCCCGCCTCAAAAGCGATGCCGCGCGAAAGCGCCTCGTACTCGATGCGCTCGACAGTCGTCTTGCCTATCCCGCGCTTAGGGGTGTTGATGATGCGCTTTAGGGAGATCTCATCGGCAGGGTTCACGATGGCCTTGAGGTACGCCATTACGTCGCGGATCTCCGCGCGATCAAAGAAGCGTGTGCCGCCCACGATCACATACGGCACCCCCGCCCGAAGGAACATGTCCTCGATGACGCGACTCTGCGCGTTGGTGCGGTAGAACACTGCGAAATCTGAGTAGCTGCGGCTTTCCTCGCGCATAACACGCTCGATCTCAAAGGCCACGAAACGCGCTTCATCGCGCTCATCGCTGGCGTAGTAGCGGCTGATCGCCTCGCCGCCGGCATTAGCGGTCCATAACGTTTTGGGCTTGCGCCCCTGGTTATTGGCCACCACCGCATTCGCGGCAGCCAAAATGGTGGCCGTGGAGCGATAGTTCTGCTCAAGCCTGACCACCGTCGCGTCCGGATAATCGCGCTCGAACTCCAAAATGTTGCGAACGTCGGCGCCACGCCACGAGTAGATCGACTGGTCGTCGTCACCCACGACCATAAGGTTGCGGTGCTTGGATGCGAGAAGCTTCACGATGCGGTACTGCGCGTGGTTCGTGTCCTGATACTCGTCAACGCTTATGTAGCGAAACCGGTCCTGATATGCGTCGAGCACGTCCCTATTCTCGGCAAGCAACCGATGTGCCTGCACGAGCAGGTCGTCGAAGTCCATCGCGTTGGCGCTTTGCATCCGCGCCTTGTAGCGCTTATAGACTTTGGCCGCCGCCTTGTCGAGCGGACCTACCGCCGTGCTCTCGAACAAGCCGGGCTCGATAAGTTCGCTCTTTGCCGAGGAGATGCGCCCCAGGATTCCGTTGACCGGATAGCGCTTCTCGTCGAGCTCGAACTCGGCCATCACGGCCTTGATCATGCGCTTGGTGTCATCGGTGTCATAGATCGTAAAGTTGCGGTCATAGCCGATGCGATCTGCGTCCACGCGAAGCATCCTCACGCACATCGCATGGAATGTCATGACCCACATTCCGCGCAGGCCTGCACCGATGATTCGGCCCAACCGCTCCTTCATCTCGGCAGCGGCCTTGTTGGTGAACGTGATGGCAAGAATCTGGTGGGGCTGGATGCCCTTGGCGCCCACAAGGTTCGCGATGCGATAGGTAAGCACACGAGTCTTGCCTGAACCCGCGCCGGCAAGCACCAAAAGCGGCCCCTCAGTGGTGGCCGCGGCGTCGTGTTGTGCTGGATTGAGATCAGAAAGTGAGACAGTCATGGGGCAAGAGTGTACACGCGCAGACCGTCCGGCGTAAGGCCGAATCGACAGGAATCGCGACCCGCACCCCTCGTGCCTTCGCCCGCAGCGAGCTGGCTAGCGCTTGCGAAACGCAGTGAGCAGCGAGCCGGCCACGCAAGCGATCAGCAGACCCGCGAGTGTGATGGCCTGGGCGAGCATGAGCGAGTTATCCGCGTTGGAGAAACGCATGGCGTCGAAGGCGACGCGCGCGCTCCATGCCCAAGCCGCAGGACCCAAAGCCGCGACCAGAACGATCGCGGCGAGCGCCACCGGTTTGCGGGCGGTGGAACTGGACCATGCGTTCCATGCGACCACTCCGAGCGACATCACACTCGGAACCACGGCGGCGATCATGTGCCCGGTCGAGAAGGAATCACCCGAAAGCCCCAAAGCGTTCTCGGGCCTCAGGGCCTCGATGAACAAGAAGGCGGTGCCCAGCACAAGTCCCCCGAGCCCGAGAAACAGCCCGCGAAGAATCCCAATGAACACGACACGCACTTTGGGTGTCTTGCCGGTAGCAACAAGCCCGACGATCGCGGGCACTACGAATGCGAATGGCACGAGCAACGCGCCGAGCTTGAGAATTGAGCCAACGATCCCTACTGCGTCCCTTTGGGCCCAGAAGCACATCATGCCCACAGAGAGCACCGGCAACGCCGCAATCCATGAAAGCGAGGCGGTGCGCGATGCGCTTGTCAGCCTGTCCATGATCGAATCACTCACAGCGCCTCTCCTCTCGAGCCGCCTTGCGGCTCGCGTCGTCTCCCATAACGTGGTTTCACCATCAAACCGCCCTATCCTGCCACATCCCGCCACCAAGCGCGCATCCAGTACACCCAGAAGCCCGGTATCTCGCGCGCCACGAACAGAGGCGTCTTGCCTATCGGAACGAGTGTTGCGGCCGGAACGGTGTATACCTGCTGGCCGAGAGCTGCGAATGCCATCTTGATCCTCGGCAGGTGGTAGAACTGGCTGACAGCGATGACCCGGGTTGCGCCGGCACCTCCCAGAAGCGCAACCGTGTCGCGCGCCGTAGAGTCTGTATCCACGCCTAGGCTGTCGGTGAGGATCACATCCGCAGGCACGCCGAGCTCAATCGCGCGCTGCTTCATCGCTTCGGCCTCGTCGACGCCGTTGGAGCCCACTCCTCCCGACATCAGAAGTGAGTCAACATAACCGTTCTCGAACAGATCGACGCCTGTGCGCACCCGCTCCTCAAGCGACCACGACAGACGACCATCCGTGTGCACCTTGGCGCCGAAGACCACGGCGACGTCGGCTTCGCGTCGATAATCCGTCGTGCCGAAGAAGTAGACCTGGGCCAACGGGAAGGCCAATGCCACGAGCAAGGCCATAATTACCGTCGCAACGTGCTCGAAAGCGCTCGCCCGATGTCCGCCACGCACCCACAGGTGCGCGGCCAAAGCGAGAAGCACGAATGCGATGAGGGCCGAGAACGGAAAGGGCACGGCCGGCTTGATGTTTTCCGCACGCCAAGCGGCGTAGAACCCGATCACGTTCAGCAGTGCCAGCAAGGCGAGCGCGGCGCACGCAATCGCACTTACGCTTCGACGAAGCGGTGAGATGTCGGGTGCAATTGCATAGGCAACAAGTAGCCCGGCAGCTCCAGCGGCCAGGACCGTCCCCACACCAGCGGGCAAGACACCCAGATCGATCCACCACAGGTCGGCGCCGAACCCATCGCCGAGAAGCGATCCAATCACATTAAGACCAGAGAACACGCCGAGGAACAGCGCCAGTCCACGAACCAAGGCATTGGTCCACGGTAGCGAGAGGAACCGAAGAGCTTTGTACGACAGACGTTTCACAACTCCCCCATCTTGCGCGCGTCTCTTCCATTTGGAGCCAGTGTCCCATTGCGGGTTGCCTTGCGCCTGAGCCCGTCACCGTACCGTCAACCCGGCTGGAAGCTAGACGCAATCAGTGCCGCAGCATGCGAGCTTACAGCGCTATCCGCGTGTACCAGTTTTCCCCTAACGGCTACAGCATGGGTCCGCCAGAAATGCTTGAGCCCGTCGATGGAGCCACCCGTGCGGAGTACAGATACCTGATAGTGGGCCAAGGCTCCAGCTCGGTCGTTCTCCAAGGCTATCGCGTCAGCGAAGACGAACTGAAACAGGCCGCAGCGGGGCTGCGCTCGCTCGACTGCCGGGGAATCGAGC
>JAURYZ010000076.1 GCA_030653635.1 Coriobacteriia bacterium
GTGGCCACGCGTCGACCAAGATCGGTTACGGTCCGAACACGCGGACCATCATGCAGATCAAGGTCGCGAAGAAGCCCGCAGCTCCGGCGTTTGATCTAGCCAAGCTCAAGGCAGAGTTCGTCTCGACATCCACCCACACCGGTGTGTTCGAGAGGTCCCAGAACAAGATCATCGTGCCTGTTGATCGCTACGACTCGACTTACAACAAGTCCTTCATGAAGGACGCGTACGTTCGCATCGCCGATACGCAGTTCACGTTCAAGAACCTGGACAGCGTTACGACGACGTTCCCACTGCAGCCCAAGGCGATCCAGGATGAGCAGGGCGAGACGTTCGACGATTACGGTCGAATGAGCGGCAAGCTCGGGCTCGAGAGGCCGACAGGCGTGCCGGGCGCACCCAACTTCCTGCTCTATGGCTTCCAAGACCCCGCGACAGAGATCGCACAGTCCGTCGAGTCATCGATGGTGGCGCTGACTCCGGTCATGGGTGACGGTAGCCAGATCTGGAAGATCACGCATAACGGCGTCGACACGCATCCGATGCACTTCCACCTCTATGACGTGCAGCTCGTTAACCGCGTCGGCTGGGACGGGTTCCTGCGCTATCCGCTGGACAACGAACTCGGCTGGAAGGATACCGTGCGCATTAGCCCTCTCGAGGACACGATCGTCGCCTTGCGTCCGGTGGTTCCGAAGGCGCCGTTCAATGTGCCTGACAGCTGGCGTCCCTTGGATCCCACGATCCCGCTCGGCGATTCGATGGGCTTCTCGAGGGTCGATCCGGTCACGGGCTTGCCGTACGTGACGCCTATCGTCAACAAGATGACACAGTTCTTCTGGGAGTACGTGTGGCACTGCCACATCCTGAGCCACGAAGAGATGGATATGATGCGACCAGTGACGGTTGAAGTCACGAGCACGATTCCTGCCGCCATAACTGTCGATGCCACTCTCACTGCTCCCGGCGCCGGTGGAGTGACGTGGGTTGATCCGACCCCCGGCACGAGCCCGTCGACATGGGGCGATCTGAGCAATGAGATTGGCTTTCGCATCGAACGTGCTTCGGTCGATGCATCCGGAAATCCCGGGGCCTTCGGTATCTTAGGCTCAGCGCTCGCGAACCAGACGAGCTACGCGGACACCTCGATCATGCAAGGCGAGAGCTACCAGTACCGGGTTGTCGCGTACAACAACGCCGGCGAGACAACGTCCTTGCCTGTGGCGATAGGGCCTGTCACTGACGACACCTCGCCGCTGACCACCTCTAACATCGATTCGCTGTGGCACCAAAGCCCCTTCATGGTCTCGTTGTCTGCAACCGATACCTTGTCTGGTGTGGTCTCAACGAGTTATGCCGTGGACGGTGGCTCGATTCAGCCATACTCGGCACCGTTCAGCGTCAGCGGTCAGAGCACTCACACGGTCGAATACTTGTCACAGGACACTTCAGGCAACGTCGAGATGACTAAGAGCATGATGCTCAAGATCGACGACACCGCGCCCGCGACGACCGATAACCATGTTGCCTCCTACGTTGCCGATGCCATGGTCAAGCTGAGCGCATCAGACGCCCGTTCGGGTGTCAGGGTGACGAACTACTCACTCGATAGTGGAGCTACACGCGTCGGCACCTCGGTCAAGGTCTCGACCTTGGGCGATCACATGCTCAGGTACTGGTCGACCGATGCCGCTGGCAATGTCGAGATGACACATCAAGTCACCTTCAAGGTGGTTGCGCCGCCCACGACCTTCAAGTCACTGGCTGGCGCTGAGCGTATCGCCACCGCGCTCGAAGTCTCACGCTCCACGTTCGACACGGGTACCACAGAAGCGGTCATCATCGCGAGCAGCGACTCTTGGCCCGATGCGCTCGTTGGCAGCTCGCTCGCGGGAGCGCACTACTCGCCGATCCTGCTCACGAGGCCCGGAACACTTTCCGCAGGCGTACTGCAGGAGATCACGCGGCTCGGAGCCAAGCAGGCGTTGATCTTGGGTGGGAAGGCAGCCGTTAGCCTTGAGGTGGAAAACTCGCTTCGCATAGCTCTCGGGACTCCCAATGTGACCCGACTCGGTGGGGCGGATCGCTACGAGACCGCTCGTTTGGTCGCACAGGAGACCATCGCCTCGCTCGGGTGCCGTTACGACGGCACCGCGATCATCGCGACAGGCTATAACTTCCCGGATGCCTTGGGCGGCGCTCCTTTGGCCGCGGCCAAGGGGTGGCCGATTTATCTGACCAAGTCGACTGGCCTTGCGTCTGCCAATATCGCCGCCATGAGTGGCGCGGGAGTCAAGAAGGCCATTGTCCTGGGCGGAACGGCCGCAGTTCCCAAGGTGGTTGCTGATGACGCATCCGGTCTTGGCGCTACGGTTACTCGTCTCGGTGGGGCCACGCGTTACTCGACGGCCGCTCTCATCGCGGACTACGCGGTGTCGCAGGCCGGGCTTAGCTGGGACGGCGTGGCGATAGCCACCGGAGAGAACTTCCCCGATGGCCTGACCTCAGGAGCCGCACAAGGCTCGCTGCGCTCCGTTCTGTTGCTCACGCGACCGTTCGCCCTTGATGCATCTGTGGGTCCTTTGCTGTCGGCTCACAAGGACGAGATCCGGACCTTCCGCTTCATCGGCGGAACGGCAGCGATCCAGTCGGCTGTGCGCACCAAGGTGAAGGGCTACCTGAACTAGGAAGCCACGCAGATATCGATTCGAGCAGGGGTCCCAGTCGGGGCCCCTGCTTCGCTCTTACGCGACGGCGGATGCCAGAAGCGGCAGCACTTCGGCGCGCATGCGTGCCGCAAGCTCGACGAGCGAGTCGCATTGCTCGATGAGATCGGTGTTGCGCGAGCCCTTGCGGCAAAGGCCAGCCAGTTCCTCGGCGACTTGGGTTAGTTCGGTGATCTGGCGCTGGTTACCGCACAGTACGTGTTCGTACGCGCCTTGCGGGTCGCGCTCGGTCAGCGCGAGGGTGTGACGCATCATCGATTGCATCGAAGCGTAGATGCGGCTCACGAGCGCATCGGATACGTCGCCAAAGAAGCCCCCATTGTGAGTTTCGAAGACCACCATGTCGCGGATCTCATGCAGAAGCGAGTGGACCTGGTAGAACAGCGTTGTCTCGGCTACCTCGGACTTGAAGGTGGTGGTGAGCTCTGGATTGATTTCGCCGTCAAGCAGCATGTTGCTTGTGATGCGATACAGCTTGCGGTACTCGTCGAGCTTCTCGACGTACTGGGACAGTCGGCGGTCGATGAGGTCCGCGTAGTACATGCGGCGCAGGATATAGTCCTGTTTGACCGAGGAGATCTTGGCCACG
>JAURYZ010000077.1 GCA_030653635.1 Coriobacteriia bacterium
CGCTCAGCGGCCTCGGTCACCATGAGCGGCGTGGGCAGGTCGGGGTCGCCGATCTCAAGACGGACGATGTCCTTGCCCTCGGCCATAAGGGCCTTGGCCCGAGCGACGACGTCCATGACCACAAAGGGTTGCATCAATGCAGCTCGCGCTGAGATAGGGCTCATGATCAACCTCCAATGCTAGGTGCGGTTACAGGGGCGAGCCGGGCCGAGTACGCACGTGTCACGGCGCTGCCGAAGACCTCAGCGCGCCTAAGCGCACCGAAATCCATGTCGGGCGTGGAGATGATCTCGTGGGGAGCCACCCTGTTGTACTTCAGGCCCAGCTCGTCTGCGCGCTCCCACAGCTCTGTGCCGGGCAGCACATGTAAGGTTGAAAACTGTATCTTGCCCGGATCGCACGACAACACGAAAGCAAGCCCACCGAGGAACTCATTCTCGGTATCGCCGGGCAGGCCGACGATAAGATCGCACTCGACCGAGATGCCGACGTTACGGCAGGCGCGAACGCCCGCGATGAAGCGCTCGCGATCGAATCCTCGGCGGCATACGGACAGGGCTGCGTTTCCTATCGTTTGTGGACCAGTTTCGACCGTCGCCACGCCCGCTTTGACCAAAAGCTCGGCTGCTGCGGGGTCGATTCGCTCGATATCGACCTCGATTGTGTGGAGTTGTAGTCCTCGGGCCGCGTGAGGAGCCATGAGCTCGGCGAGCCATGCAAGGCGCTCCGGAGTCAGATTGAACACCGGATCGATGAACGACATCGAGTGTAGCGCCGGCGTACCGGCAAAATGGGCAACCTCGGCCTCAACACGTTCGCGGGAGAACGCTCTCAAGCGACCGTAGCCTTTGCCCTCATAGCAGTAAGCGCAGGTATGAGGACAGCCGCGGTACGTCTCGATGTAGCCGGACCCATCGACGGCCTCGGTGACCCCCGTTAAGTATGGCGACGGGATCGTGTCCATATCAGTGATCAGCGCGCGATCTGGCGCCGAAATGATCGTACCGTCCGCCTTGCGGGAGCTCACTCCCTCGACAGGCCACAAAGGTCGATCCGTGAGAAACGCATAGAGGAGCTCGGCGAAAGTCGCCTCCCCCTCTCCACGCACGACAGCGGTGATCCCAGGATTGGCCACAAGCGTCTCTGCGGCGATCCCCGCCATCTCAGGACCACCAAGCGTTATTCGTATACCGGGACGTGCAGAGGCGATGATTGAGGCCGCATCGTAGACCGCGCGTGCGTTATAGCAAGTCACGGAAAATCCAACGACGTCGGGCTGCATTTCGAGCACCTGATATGCGATCCACCAGGGGTCGGCCTGGGAGTCGGACTCTATCGTCGCGAAGCCGACTCTGCCTGCCAGTCTTGAATCTGCCTGCGCGTACGCACGAATGTAGCCAAGTGCCAAGGACCGGTAGCCGGGCCAGCTCATCCCGACGAGAACGACGCTCATCTCAGGCTGCACGCTCATGAGGCCGCCTCAACGAGTCGGATCGGACCTCGTCGGTGATCCGCAAGGGAGCTGTGCTGCGGACTCGGGTCGCCTTCATGCCAGACCCAGACCCCGTTCACCATGCCAGTTTCACACGCAGCCCTGATGTGGGATCTAGAAGTGCTCGAATCGTCGCCGATGAGGCGCACGGCGGCGGCGCCCAGCCTCGCGAACACGGCGACGATCGCTGCCGCGTCGGCCAGATTGTGCACGCAAAGCGGCAGGACCCCTATGGCCAGGACTTCGACACCCATGCGCTCTGCAGCGCTTTGGAATCGTGCGATTCCAGTGCAGCTCGTATCGAACGTGCCTGCATGCGTCAGCGCATCGTGTGAGCGAGAGTCGGAACCAAAGAGCGGCACGTGGATCTGCCGAAGGCCCGCAGAGATTGAACCCGAAGCATTGTCAGCCACGCCCAACGCGCCCGCATCGGTGACCATGGCTATGCGCTCGACCCCTGCAGCGCGTGCACCACTCAGAATCGCCGGTAGACTCGGGTGCCTGAAGGGCTCGGCGCCGTCGAGCAGGACGTTGGGGCTCCCGGAGCCTTCGGCGCGCTGTGCGACGCGCTTCACACACGACAGAATCTCATCACTAGAGGTGTGCAGAATTGCTGTCGACGGTTGGCAACGTGCACAGATGGCGGCACCGCCCGTGCCGATGGGTATCCGTGCAAACTCGATCATCTCCAGATCCCCTTTCGCACGGGTAAGCATAGCCGAAGACGATCGACTCGGGAGAGTTGCGCTCGCACTGTGGTTGAACAGTGGGTCGAACAGGATCACGCAGTGGTTGAACACGCGAGCACATGATGACAGGATATGAGATACACCCATGGGTCGCAGCTCGAGCGTCGCTCAGGAGGAGCATGGAGGAACAGATCCACAACAGGACCTCATCAGCGACAGTCGTCGGCATCATCTTGTCGGGACTCATCGCCATCGTGGCCGGGGGTTACCTGTATGTGCACATCACTGCAAATGAGTCCTACGCGCTGATTCACATGCTCATGGAGCTCTTCGGCATCGTGGTCGCCGCTGGCATATTCATGATCGCATGGAACACGCGTCGCACCATGGGCAACGGCTACGTTCTCGTAGTCGCGCTCGCCGGAGCTTTCGTTGCCGGCGTGGACGTGCTTCACGCACTGACATATCAGGGAATGAATCTCATCCCCCACGTCGGGAACAATCTTCCGACCCAGCTTTGGCTTGTCGGCCGCTATCTGCAGGCGGCATCCTTGTTCATCGCGCCGCTATTCGTGATGCGTCGAGCAGCAACCGCCAAGATCATGTGGGGGTTCGGTATCGCGACCTTCGTCTTGCTCGGATCGATCGCATTGGGCGTGTTCCCTGACGCCTATATCGACTCGACGGGGCTCACTGGATTCAAGATCGCCAGCGAGTATGTAATCTCGCTCGCAATGGCACTCGGATTGGCCGGGCTTGTCGCCAAACGCCGCGAGCAGGATCCCGAGGTCCTTGGATTCATGGCCACCGCAATCGGGTGTTTCATCGCAGCAGAATTGATGTTCACGCTGTATAGCCATCCGACGGCCGCCCACAACTATGCGGGGCATATGCTTCGTGTCGCGGGCGCGCTGTTCTTGTACCGGGCGTTAGTGGTGGCCGCAATCGCCCGCCCCTTCGACGTGTTGTTCCGAGACCTGAAACAGGCGGCCGACGGACTTGAGCGCAGCGAGAAGCGATTCCGTTCGACGTTCGACCAAGCCATCCTCGGCATTTTGGAGATCGACTTGGAGGGCAAAGTCGTTCATGCGAATCGGCGGATGCACTCGTTTGGCGAGTATCGCGGAAGTGAGCTGTCGGGGATCGAAGCGTCACAACTCACAGACCCACGGGATCGCGCGTCAGAGGCGGAGTTGTTCGAGGCGCTCGCGAAAGGCACCATCCAAGAGTATCGCCTGGAAAAGCGCATGACCACCGCATCCGGTTCTAGGCTGTGGGTGAATGCCATCCGGTCCTCGGTACTGGGTGCTGACGGCGAGGCCCGCCATTACATCGAAATGATTGAAGACATCTCGATGCGCAGGGAGGCCGAGGAGCGCCTTGAACGCTCAAGAAGCTTGAAGTCCAGCATCTCCAAGATCGACTCGTCAATCAACTCAACGTTCGACATCGACAAGATAATCAGCACCGCCGTTGCCGAGGGCGCAGACGCGATTGGCGCTGACAGCGCCATCGTGACCATGCACGAACAGCACGGATGGGAATTGCGGAAGGCTTGGCATTTCCCCCCGCATGATATCGCGCCGCAAGTTCCGTCCGAGCGCATCGCGGAACTGGTAGCGATGCAGGACGATGAGTTGCCCTTGGCCATCCAAGACGTCGACGACGACCCTCGCGTAAACGTGGCGATCGCCAGACTCCTCGGCATACGCTCCTTCATCGTCATCCCGTTGAGATTCCGTGGACGCACCCTCGGGATGCTGTTCTTCAATTACAGCAGCGGACCACGCCATTTCGATGAGGACGAGATTGCTTTCGCGGTCGAACTCTCATCGGCTCTCACGATGGCCATCGAAAACGCGCGGCTCTATGACGCGGAACGAAGGACCGTCGACGCCGTTCAGGCTTCCCTGCTCGCCATCGAAAGCGACATCCCCGGCGTTGAGGTCGGCACGGCCTATTACAGCGCCATGGAGCTCGCCCGCATCGGCGGGGACTTCTTCGACGTGTTCGCGCTGCCCGACGATCGAGTTGCCTTCGCCGTAGGCGATGTTTCAGGAAAGGGCATCGAGGCCGCAGCGATCACTGTCTTGGCCAAGAGCACCGTTCGTGCATTTGCCTACGAGTGGGGTTCTCCTGATCGAGTGATGCGGGCCACCAACCAAGCATTGCTTCGCCAGATTGGTGATTCGCGCTTCGTGACCCTCATCTACGGCCTGCTGGACGCAAGGACTGGTGAAGTGCGGCTGGTGTGCGCAGGACATCCTGCGCCGCTGATCTGCGACGCCAGCGGGTGTGCAGAGGACGTCTCAATACATAACCCACCTTTGGGCGTGTTCGACCTGATGGAGTTTGAGGAGTTTCGAACCGTTCTGCGCCCAGGCATGCGGTTGGTCGCGTTCAGCGACGGGCTGTTGGACGCCCGTCACGGCAAGGAGTTCCTGGGCGAGCAGCGAGTGCGTGAACTAGTGGATGCAATGGGTGACGCCAGTCCGGACGCACTGGCCGCGGATCTGCTGGCCGCAGCGCAGCATCACTCAGAAGGCCACCCGCCAGACGATATCGCCATCCTTGCGCTGCGCTACACCGGGCTGTAGGAACCGCCTGACGCCAAAAGCTCAACTCCTCGGCAAAACGAAAGCGGCCCTCCCTTGTCGGGGAGAGCCGCTGATCACCCATGGTGTCCGAGGGGGGATTTGAACCCCCACGCCCTTGCGGGCACTAGGCCCTCAACCTAGCGCGTCTGCCGTTCCGCCACTCGGACATTCACCGTCCGGCTAGGGACAGCGTAGGCGAGTATAGCAAGACGATTACGCCTGCGCCACCCCTTCGTGGCGAAGATGCAGCCGGTCAAGAATGCCAAACCCGCCGATCAAGAATCAAGTGGCCGAGCCTACTCCAGAGCAGCAGCGATCTCGTCTGTGAGCGCCATCGAGTGATACACGTTCTGAACGTCGTCACTCTCCTCGAGCACATCAACCAGGCGAAGCACTTTCTTGGCGTCGGCGACGCTCACAGTCGTCTCGTTCAGCGGCTCCATGACAAGCTCGGCGCCTTTCACGGACACACCTGCGGCTTCAAGGGCGTGGCTCACAGCCATGAGATCGCCCGGGGCGGTCGACACGATCCATTCTCCGTCGGCCTCCTCCAGATCGTCCCCACCAGCATCCGCGACCAGCAGCATGAGCTCTTCCTCATCAATGGAGTCGGCGCCATCAACCGTAATCTGACCGTGGCGCTCGAACTGGAATGCAACCGAACCCGTAGCTCCAAGGTTCCCTCCGGCGCGGGTGAACGCACTGCGGACATCTGCCGCCGTACGATTGCGGTTGTCGGTCAACGCCTCGACGTACAGAGCGACACCGGCCGCACCATAGCCCTCGTAGATGACCTCCTCATAGTCGGCACCGTCGGCCGAGTTGAAGGCCTTGGCGATCGCACTTTCAATCTTGTCCTTGGGAAGCGAGTAGCTCTTGGCTTTCGCGATTGCTGCGGCAAGCGGGGCATTGTTGTCAGGGCTAGGATCACCACCGGACTTGGCGGCCACTGTGATTATCCGCGACAGCTTGGAAAAGAGCGCCGAGCGCTTCTTGTCCTGACCGGCCTTACGATGCTTGGTTGTAGCCCATTTTGAGTGCCCGGACATCGGTCACCGACCTCCCACGATTGTCTCGACAAAATAGCGGTGCACGCGCGGATCGCCGGTAAGTTCCGGATGAAACACCGTAGCCAGCATATCCTGCTGACGTGCGGCAACTATTTCCCCATCGTGGCGCGCAAGTATCTCTACGCCCACGCCCACGCTCTCTATCCATGGGGCACGGATGAAAACCCCGCGATACTCATCCGAACCGTCTAGGCCCGAGAAATCCACGTCGGCTTCGAAGCTGTCGACCTGGCGACCGAACGCGTTTCGGCGAACGGCGATGTCCATGAGATCCAAGGATTGCTGATCTGGCAGGGCATCAAGCACCTCATGCGCCACGAGGATCGCTCCGGCGCATGTGCCCCAAATGGCCATTCCGGCATCATGCTGCTGGCGGATTGGGTCATAAAAGCCGTAGGCGTCCATCAGCTTACCTATTGCCGTCGACTCCCCGCCTGGGATGATCAACCCGCTAAGCTCTCCTAGCTGTGCGGGCTGCCTCACCGGCACTGCGGTGACCTCAAGCGCCTCAAGCATCATGATGTGCTCGCGGAATGCCCCTTGGAGTGCAAGGACGCCGATGCGCATGCTACCAGCCACGCTCCTGCATGCGCTCCGCATCCGGGATATCGGAGATGTTGATCCCGACCATCGCCTCGCCTAGGTTCCGAGAAACCCTCGCTATGATCTCGGGGTCTTCGAAGTGCGTCGTGGCCTCGACTATAGCCTTTGCGCGGGCGGCAGGGTCGCCGCTCTTGAAGATACCGCTGCCTACAAAAACCCCGTCGCAACCAAGCTGCATCATAAGGGCAGCGTCAGCGGGAGTGGCAATACCGCCTGCGGAGAAGTTGACCACAGGAAGGCGGCGATTCTCGGCAACCCACTTGACGAGTTCGTAGGGTGCCTGTAGGTCTTTCGCTGCCGCAAACAGCTGCTCTGACCGAAGACCGGACAACCATGCGATCTCATCTGTCACGGTGCGCATGTGTCGCACAGCCTCGACCACGTTGCCGGTTCCAGGCTCGCCCTTGGTGCGCACCATCGCAGCGCCTTCAGAGATGCGGCGAAGCGCCTCACCAAGATTGCGACACCCACATACGAAAGGCACAGTGAACTCATGCTTGTTGACATGATGCTCGTCATCGACCGGCGTCAGCACTTCGGATTCGTCGATGTAATCGACCCCGAGTGATTGGAGGACCTGTGCCTCCACGAAATGACCAATACGGCACTTGGCCATGACCGGGATGGAAACCGAATTCACGACCTGCTCTACGATCGTCGGATCAGCCATCCTAGCGACGCCACCGGTAGCACGAATGTCTGCAGGCACACGCTCAAGCGCCATGACGGCTACCGCACCCGCATCCTCGGCAATCTTGGCCTGCTCCGCATTCACGACGTCCATGATGACGCCGCCTTTGAGCATTTCTGCCAGTCCGGTCTTGACGCGAAGCGTGCCTATCTCCCTGTAGTTCTCAGCCACGAGCATGTCCTTCCGATCGACGCGGGCGCTCACGGCCCGAAACGTGCGTGTAGGGTACGGATTGTACCCGCACCACCTATGCGCAACAACCGTCTTATCGCGTGCGGAAAGCACAACTGCACCCGAACTCGGCTGCTGTTGCGCCTACTGCATCGTGATGTTCACATTGGTGGCAACGACCTCGAACCACGTGTTGCCTGGTGCCAGACGGATCGCCGTACCATCCACGGCCTTGAATACCGGCGGCGTGGTCGCGGTCGCGGTCCAGGTGCCATCAAGGCGCTGTCCGTTACGAAACACGGTCGCCCGGTTCGAGCCCACGAGGTTGATGTCGTAGGTAGTGGAGCCCGCGACGTCTCTTTTTCCAGTAGCCTCCACACGCGCCCACATGACGACGACGTTCTTCGCCGTGACCTGGTCGCCCGTGAGCGCATCGCTGTGGGCCTGCCCATTGTTCACGCGCGCGTAGCGATCGGTAGCGGCATCCCAGTCCCACTGACTCGTGTTAGCCGTCGAGAACGGTATGGTTATCCGGGTCACCGACGGAGTGCCGTCAATCGAACGAGCGAACTGCAGCGGGGTGACGGTCTGTGTCGCGGAGTAGCCTCGACGGACACCCTCCTCACGCGCCTTGCCCAGATCCAGATACAGATTGTGCGGAGCTGAGCGTTGCGAAGAGCGACGATACCCATACGAGACACCCACGTCCTGCGACAGGTTCTGAAGGCCCGCCTTCTTGACTGCGGCGTTCACCACACCGCTGGCGCCGGAGAACGCGAACAGCGCATGGTACTGAGGCACGATGGAGATGTCGGACAGCCTCGCCGAGCGAACCGGTCCGACCTCCCCGGGGTCAGTCGAGTGGAATATGCAGTTGAAACGGGTAATGCCACCCTCGGTTATGGACTCATACACGACATCGGCGGACTGTATCCCCGATTGAGGTCGCGAATCGGGCGAGTTCTCTATCTTCACCGAAAGCGCTCGAGTCGATACGGCGGCATCCGCACCCGGAGCGGCCAGGCCCGTAAGGGGCCAGATGGCCGGCGCCTCGGGCTTGGCGATAGTTCTCTCGGACTGAGCGAAAGGCCATGCCGAGGAAAGCTCCGGGATCTCTGCCTGGCCACCCAGCGCCAGGTACACGGCAACGCCTGCGACCACGAGCGCGAATGCCACCGCTGTAGCTATGACCGCATGGCGACCCTTCGGATTCTTGAGCATGTGTCCTCCTCGTCTTCTTCTTAGCCGTAGGATACTGGCGGCAGCCTATTGCGGTAAACCGCAATGCCAATGTCGTTCGGTTCCCGTTACTGCGCGGCGGATCCGATACCGCGCTTGCCCCCTTGGGGGCATTGTGGCTAGCATGGGGACGTCCAACGATGCCACATGACAGGCTCACATGCCCTGCTATCTGCTTCACATCATCGAACAGCCCGACCCGAACGCCTACGCTGATGCCGAACTCAAGGACGTCGTCGGGCAGTTCCCGCGCTGCTTTTGCACCCAGTGCACGCCCCCGACGCCGTTGCGCGCCGGCGAGGTAGTCAAGTGCCTTGAGCTGAGCAACCCGTGCTGGAAGCCGACCGGGCAGACCTGCCCCTAGGCAGTCGGTTCAACGTCGCCAGGCTCTTCGTGCTGACCTTTCGCAATCACTGCCTTGCGCATGACCCGAACCACGAACCATGCTCCGAGAACTATCATTGGCAGACTCAGCAACTGCCCCATCGTGGCGCCACCCCACAGCAACCCCAGCTGCGCATCTGGCTCACGCATGAACTCGATGATGAATCGGAATGCTCCATAGCCGAACATGAACACGCCGAACATGAAGCCATCAGCACGACGTT
>JAURYZ010000078.1 GCA_030653635.1 Coriobacteriia bacterium
AACGTCGCGTACGCAGCCCGGCGCTCGACTTCTTCATCGGTAACCCGGGAGGCGTCGCCGAGACTGACTCGAACGACAAGCGTCTCGTCTGACAAATCGAAGTCCAAGGCAACCGAGCCCACCTCATTGCAGTGATCCACCGCATAGACGAACGCCTCTTCGGCTGCGACGCGCACATCGTCCACCTCGTCGTAGCTCATGCCGGTACGACTCACCAAGGCCGATGCGGTCATCCTCACCGTCTTGGCATATTCGGGCCTAGCTGGCACCGTTAATGTGATTCTGTCTGTGGACATGCTTCCTCCGTTAGAACTCGCGTGCGGGTGCTTGGGGCGAAGGGACTACTTGCGGGCTCGGCGCCACGCGGAGAACACATCGCGCACTCCGCTGCTCACCGCCGTGACCGCATCAAGTGGCGCGTTGACCACATCGTGCACCGCGCTGGTCGTCGAGCTGACTCGATCCGAGACCTCCTCGAACTGCGTGAGGATGGCATCGATGCGAAGGAGTTCGGCGTTGACGGCATCGACCGTGATGTCGACCTTGTCCAGAAGTGGGTTAAGACGCTCCCGGGTCTCCTCGGCAAAGCGCCTTGCCGAGCGAGCGGTCTTGATGAACTCCACGAGCGCATAACAGGCGACCGCAGATACTGCGATGCCTGCGACGATAAGCACAGTCTGAAGAATCTCCACGGCCTGCATCCGAAGCCCGATCGGGTCGAGTTACGTCGAGAACAAGTGTAGCAGAGGGCACGCTCGCCAGCAGAGGACAGAGCCGAGGTCAGGCGTGTTCCGATTCGGTCTTCGGTGCCTCAGGAAGAGCTTCGGAACTGGCCGAGCGGCCCTTGATGATGGAAGACTCCCACCCTCGGCCCCGCGAGCGGTAAAATGCTCCGGGCTCAAGTCCGGCTGGCAGATAGCGTTGATCGACGTGGCCCTCGGGGTGATCGTGTGGGTAGAGGTATGGACCGTAGGAGTCCGCGCCCGGGCGATGGCGGTCCCTCAAGTGATCCGGGACGCTGCGAGCCGGGCCCGTGCGCACTTGGGCCAAAGCAGCGTCAATCGCGAGATAGGACGAGTTCGATTTCGGGGCCAACGCCATGTAGATCGCAGCCTGAGCCAAGTTGATGCGGCACTCCGGCCACCCAATGGATTCAGCGGCCTTGAAGGCCGCGTGTGCGATGAGCAACGCCTGTGGATCTGCATTCCCGATGTCCTCAGAAGCCAGGATCAAGATCCGACGGGCAATGAACTTGGGATCCTCGCCACCATGGATCATCCTGGCAAGCCAGTAGATCGCGGCGTCAGGGTCGCCACCTCGCATGGACTTAATGAATGCGCTGATGACGTCGTAGTGGACGTCGCCTTCCTTGTCGTAGGCTAGGATCCTCGTGTGCGTCGCGCGCGAAACCGCCTCGGTGTCAATATTGATGACGCCGTCAGTATCTACACACGAGGCCGCAGCGAACTCAAGCGTGCTGAGCGCTACTCGTGCATCGCCCCCCGAGGTCCGAACGATTACCTCGATCGCATCTTCTGAGAGCGTATGGGAGCCCCCCAGTCCTCTATCGTCCGTGAGCGCACTATTCAGGATGAGTGCTACGGCATCATCGGCGAGGGAGTGCAGCTCCACCACACGAGATCTGCTGATGAGAGGTGCGTTTACTTCGAAGAAGGGATTTTCCGTGGTCGCGCCGATAAGCACTACGAGACGATCCTCCACCGCGTGGAGCAGCGCGTCTTGCTGCGATTTGCTGAACCGATGAATCTCATCGATAAACAAGATCGTGCGCTGACCGGAAAACGCAATGCGGTCGCGGGCGGCCTCAATCGACTTACGAATGTCGGCCACACCGGAGGTGACGGCTGACAGCTCGGTGAAAGCGGCCTGGGTAGTGTTGGCGATGATTCGAGCCAGACTCGTCTTGCCCGTCCCGGCGGGTCCATAAAGGATCAGGCTCGAGAGCCTATCTTGCTCGATGGCCCCGCGCAGTGCAGTACCTGGGCCGACGACATCAGCTTGGCCGACGAACTCATCCAGGGTGCGTGGACGCATGCGCGCAGCCAAGGGCGCGCCTCTCTCGATGGCGGCCTCTGTGGAGTCGTCGAACAGGGTGCTCATTCGACAGGCTTACTCTGTGGCCCTGAGAACCTCGCGCTCGATGAAGGCAGAATCCACATAGCCGCGAACGCGGTACGTGATGAAACCCTGCTTATCCACGAAGACGATGTAGGGCGTGAATTTCACGTTGAGGTGATCGCTTCCCATGAGGGTCGCAACTGCCCGAGCCGTGGGATCGTCTATTATCGCGTCTTTCGGGGTCACGACGCCAGAAGCATCGGTCGATACGTACTTGGACACGTCGAACGAGACCAAATCGATAAGTCCGCGGTACTCCGCCATCACCGAGTCGACCGCGACCCGCTGATCATCGGTCGTCTTCTGCGTGGCGTCGTAGAACAACACCAGCATCGGGCGCTGCGATTCCAATCGCTGCTTGATCACATCGGGAAGCGCATCTTCAACGG
>JAURYZ010000088.1 GCA_030653635.1 Coriobacteriia bacterium
AGGATGATGTCGCCGTCCCCGAAGCCATCGATGGGCAACGAGTTTCCCGTTGTTGGCACGACGGCTGTTGGGGCGACTTCGCCCGAAGCCGGATAGGGAGCATCGACTGCGGTCTCGGCGGATAGTGGTATCGTGGACGCAGAAAGGGCAGCGGGATCCTTCCGGAGATCAGGCCGAGCCTCGCCCTCCACGCTCAGGACAGTAGGGTAGACGGGCTCCTTTTCAGCAGCGCCGGCCATGGGCACGGCAGTGGCCAGACACAATGCTGCAGCCACGCCTGCCCGTATGAGATATGAAGCTTTCACGATTCCTCCAGATGATCGAGTAGTGGGACGTCGCGGGCCCTCGACTACTTCGATCATCTGGGATTGTACAAATCCCTGCCTTAACAGAATCCAACCAAGGCGGGCCTATCGATCTAGCCGAAACGGCCGGTGATGTAAGATTCGGTGCGCTTGTCCCCAGGGTTCGTGAACATCACACGCGTATCGCCAATCTCAATCAGGCCCGCTGGGCGATCCATGCTCTCGCGCAACATGAAGGCAGTGCGGTCTGAGATCCTCGCCGCCTGCTGCATATTGTGCGTCACGATAACGATGGTAACGCTCTTCTTGAGCTCGGCGATCGTGTCCTCGATTTGCTGGCTCGAAATGGGATCGAGTGCCGACGCCGGCTCATCCATGAGTAGCACTTCGGGCATCGTGGCCAGAGCACGAGCGATGCACAACCTCTGCTGCTGACCGCCCGACAGCTCAAACGCGTGTTTCTTGAGCTGGTCCTTGACCTCGTTCCACAGGGCAGCACGCTTCAAGGCTTGCTCAACGACCGCGTCGAGCTCCGCCTTTGCACGGGTGCCATGGGTCTTCGGACCGTATGCCACGTTGTCATAGATGGACATCGGGAAGGGGTTGGGCTTCTGGAATACCTGACCTACCCGCCTTCGAAGGTCTACCGGATCGAGCAACCGGTTGTCCATGATGTCCAGCCCATCAAAACGGATGGATCCTTCCACCTTCACATTACCAAGCTCGTCGTTCATGCGGTTCAGGCACCTCAGAAGCGTGGACTTCCCGCACCCGGAAGGGCCGATGAGCGCAGTGACCGACTGCGGGACGATATGCATCGAGACGCCCGCGACGGCGGTCTCGCTGCCATAAGCCACGGAAACGTTTTCGAGGTCGAATGAGCCTGTGGGGTTTGTCACCATCTGATCTTTCTCCTTTGGGCCGAGCGCCAGATAGCGACGACGACGTTCAACATACTGATGCCGGCCACGAGCACGAAAGCGGTGCCCCATACCATGTTCGGTGCTGGCTTGGTGGACTGAGTCGCCATGATGTAGAGGTGATATGGCAAGGCCATTGTCTCGTCCAGCGGGCCACTCGCTATCGGCGCGAAGAACGCGACCGCCGTGAACAAGATCGGCGCGGTCTCACCAGCGGCTCGCGAGAGCCCCAGGATCGATCCGGTGATGATCCCCGGACCCGCCACAGGCAGGATAACCTTTCGGATGGTTCGCAGCTTAGTGGCTCCCAAAGCAAGTGATGCATGCCTAAGATCGGTCGGGATTTGCCTGAGCGCCTCCTCGGTTGAGGTGATGATGACGGGCAAGGTCATGCACGCAAGCGTCAGCGCGCCAGCAACGATCGAGCGATTGAAGCCCATCTGAATCACAAAGAGCGCCACCCCAAAAAGGCCGTACACAATCGATGGAACGCCCGCCATATTCGCTATGGCGAGCCTCATTATGCGCGTCGTGACAGTGCGCGGCGCGTACTCCGATAGATAGATGCCGGCCATGATTCCGACAGGCAGAGCGAACAGCGCGGTCCAGACCGTGAGATACACGGTCCCAACGATCACCGGGTAAATGCCACCCTCGGTCATGAACTTGCGCGGGGCTTGTGTGAGGAACGCCCAATCCACATAGCCTGCCCCTCGGTAGAAGATATATCCGATGAAGCCCAAGGCCGCCGAAAGCGCCAAAAGGGCCGCCATGCCTAGGAGCGTCTTGGCGAGAGCCTCGGCCTTGCGAGCGCGCGAACTGCGGCTCATCGACGCCACCTCCTGCGCTGACGCTCAAGAACGCTGTCTGCCGCGAGATTGATGACAAACGTCACCATAAAGAGCACGAGTCCCATCGCGAACAAGACGGAGTAGTGCTGGCCACCCCGAACGACTTCGCCCAATTCGCCGGCTATCGTGCCCGGAAGCGTTCGGGCAGGCAGAAACGGCGTGTTAGGGATGATCCCTGAGTTTCCGGCGAGCATGAGCACGACCATCGTCTCGCCTATCGCCCGGCCCATACCAAGCATGATTGCCGCAAAAATCCCCGATGACGCGGCTGGAATCGTGACGCGGTAGGTCGTCTGCCAGCGGGTATTGCCGAGTGCCAGAGAGCCCATCCGGAGCTCGCTGGGCACCGCATGGAGAGCATCTTCGGCTATGGAAATGATTGTGGGCAGGCACATCACGCCGACCATGAGGCCGGCCGCAAACGCCGTCAGGCCCGTGTCAAGGCCAAAAGTCGTGCGCACCCAAGGCGCGAGGAGCGACAAGCCGATGAGGCCCAGCACAACCGAAGGAATGCCGGCCATGAACTCAATTACCGACTTGTACACGTCCTTGATGCGCTTGTCGGCAAACTCGGAGATATAGACCGCGGACGCGACTCCCACCGGCACGCACAGCATCAGAGCGACGATTGCGACCCACAGCGTGCCGGTCTCCGAGGGCAAAAAGCCGTATTGGGCCGTCTTGGACGTCGGATACCACAGCTCGCCAGAGATCATCGACCACAATCCGACCTCAGAAATGGCGCTGCGTGACTCGATAAACAGGTACGCCGCGATCGCGCCGAGTAAGGCAATCGCTGTCCATCCTGAAATGATGATGATTGTCTTGGCAAGACCTTCGGCCGCCCGGGAGATTCCCGGGCGGCCGATGCTAGGCCTCGTTGTGTTGCGAGGTTCGCTCATATGTCTATTACTCCACTACTGCAGCGGAACGAAACCCTGGTCGACCACGAGGGTCTGACCTTCGGTCCCGAGGATCCAGTCGAGATACGTCTTCGTGACGCCATCGACCTCACCGTTGCTGTACATAAACAGGTAGCGGGACAAGACATACGAGCCGTCCTTGGCCGAATCGACGCTCGCCGCCACCCCGTCGACTTGGACGACCTTGACGGCGTCGGTCACGTACCCGAGACCGACATAGCCGATAGCCCCGTCATTCTTGGACACCTCGTCGATGATGGCCTGGGTCGACGCGAGGAGCTGCGCCTCCTTGGCATACTCGGCGTTCTCGTCCTCGTTTGAGACGACCTCTTCCTTGAAGTACTCGTACGTGCCCGATGAGCTGTCGCGAGACAGGATAACGATAGTCTTGTCGGGTCCGCCGACATCCTTCCAGTTCTTGATCTCACCGCGGTATATCCTGCCGAGGTCCGCAAGCGACAAATCCGTCACCGGGCTGCTGGGGTTGACGACCACGGCGATGCCATCGATGGCCACCTGGTACTCAACCGGATCGACGCCCGCAGCCTTGGCCGTGGCGACTTCCTCGTCCTTCATCGCACGGGAAGCGTTGGCGAAGTCAACGGTGCCGTTGGTGAGCGCTGCGATTCCCGTACCTGTACCGCCACCCTTGATCGAAATCGTAACGCCGGGGTTCGCGTTCATGAACTCCTCGGCCCAAGCCTGAGCCAGGTTCACCATGGTGTCGGAGCCTTCGATGCTGATCGATCCACT
>JAURYZ010000032.1 GCA_030653635.1 Coriobacteriia bacterium
GCTCACGGAGTGACATGCGCGAGTCAGCGCGCAGCCGGTCGTGTGCACGGTCGTCAGGTCCGGTGTCTCCGTGGTGCCGTGACAGCCAGCGCCCAGTGCGGTGCAGCCGACGTTGGTGGTGCCTACCGCATGGTTGGCGACGTTGGCATGCGCCGTGGCCGCCGAGGTGACATCGGTGTCGGCGTGGCAGTCCGAGCATGCGCTCGTGGTGTTCTTGTTGGCCCAGCTGGCCTTGACAACGGCGGCGATGGTGGCCGAGTCGTTGTGGCACTTGACGCAGTTGTCCGCACCGGCAGCCGTCAGTGTCGAGGTGGTGCGTTCGTGCTCGGTGCCCAGCACGCCGGTGTGGCATGCGGAGCAGGCGGCGGACTTGGAGTTGTAGGTGTAGGTCGCGCTCATCTGGGTCGCACCGGCAGTGTGGTGGTCGGTGTCGATACCGTCAGCCAGACCGGCAGGGCCGTTGTGCAGCGCAGCGGTGTAGAGCGGGGTCAGGTGACAGCCTGTGGCCTGGCCACAGGTCGTGAGTGTGGGCTTGGCGCCTTGAGTGGCGTAGTCGTGGCAACCGGTGATGTCACAGCCGGCCGCGTTCTTGTGCAGCTCGTGCAGGTCGGTGGTGGTATGGCAGCCGATGCCCGATGACGCACAGCCTGCTGCGGAGGATCCGGCAACCGCAGGGGCGTTCGAGGTCGAGTGCTGGACCTCGGTGGCTCCGAGCACGCTGCCCGTGTGGCAAGCGATGCAAGTATCGGTGCGGGTCGCGTCGGTGACGATCGTCTGGATCGCGGCGTTCTTGTTGTGGCAATCGAAGCACGTGAGCGAGCCCGTACGCACACCTTGGTGCTGGGTGTAGAAGCCGTCAGGTGCCGCACTGACACCGTTGTGGCAGTTGGTGCATGTGGCGGACGCGGTGCCGTTGGTGGTACCGCGAACGACGTTACCCATGCCAGTCGCTGTGTGGGTGGTCTCGTTGTAATGACCCGATGCCCCGGTGTCCATAAGGCCGACCACATCAGGAGCACCATCGTAGAGCGCCGCTCCGGCGCCGTGGCAGTTCTGGCAGGTGTTGGGATCGTTGAACTGCGCGAGGTTGTGGTTGGCGGCCGCATGGCACGCACCGCTCGTGCAGCCGTTGGCCGGGTGGATGACGGCATAGTCGGCCGGAGCCGGACCATGACAGCCGGCGCCTGCATCGGTGCAGCCAGTGACGCTCGTGTTGTTGTAGGTCGAGGCGGCAAGCGTGTGTCCGTGCGCCGTCATGCCCGCATGGCAGCCGACCGCAGCGCAGGAAAGCTCGGTGGGCACCGTGGTGTTGTTCGCATGGCAGGTCGCGCAATCCGGCGTCATCAAGTTCGTGGTGATTGAGTTGGCGTGGATGACGGAGACATCGACGCTGTGGCATCCGGCGCCGGTGCAGGCGTTGGCGCTCACATCGTGCTTGGTGGTGGTGTCGGTGTGCTTGGGCGTATGGCACGCGTCACAGGTCTTGTCCCAAGCGCCGACCAAAGCGGCGACCTTCACGGTGTGACACTCGACGCACTTGTCACTTGTGGAAAACGCCGAGGATGCCTTGAAGTGCTCGGGCTTCATCTCGGTCTTGTGGCACTGGGTGCACGCGAAGCCAGATACGGTGCCGGTCTGTGCGCTTGCTGTGTGCGTGGTCTCAGAACCCGTGTAGTGGTTCGGGTCTTTGGGGGTGTAGACATGGGTGCCTATGACCGTGGCGTTGTGACAATCGATGCAACGCGCGGTGAAGTTGCCGTTGAGGTAACGCGTGTTGTTCGCGGTCAAGACCGCGTTGCCGTGACACTTCCAGCACCCGCCGTGGGCCGCCAGATCGGTAAAGTCGGTGTGGCATGCCAGACACTCGGCGTTTTGTGGGTACGCACCAGCGGTCGCTAGGTGCTTCTGGTCCTTGTTGTGCGGGACCTTAGCAGCCGAGTGGCAACCGACGGTCGTGCACGAGTAGGCGCTCGGAGGGGCGCTCGGTCCGTGACACGACAGGCAGCTCGCGTTGCCGGGCTTTGAGGAGTCGTGCAAAAGGTCTGCGAAGCTGATCTCGCCTAGAAGCGGGGTCGCGACGGCATTGTGGCAATAAAGTCCCGCACCCGGACCGCAACTGGCGGCGTTCGTGCCGTAAGGCCGGAAATCGTGCTTGGTGTTGTACTCGGCAGCCTCGTGGGGCTCGCCGGCACCCGTGGCGCTCGGCATACCTGAGCCGACCGCATGGCACACGATGCAGGTGTTGGTGGTGCCAAGCGTATCGAGCCAGTTCGCGGGCAAGTAGGAGGCGCTGTGGCAGTTCGAGCAGCGAACAGTGGCGTTACCCGGGCTTGTGAGCGAGCTTGTCTTGGCGTGCTCGCCGGTAAGCTCCATCGTGTGACAGCTCGAACAGCTGTAGCCGCCGGTGCGAAGCACGGCGGCTTGGCCATTGTTCGTGGCCGGATGTGCGACAGGCACGTGGTTGTCCATCGTGACAGCCGCTCCGGAAAAGCTCGCGTTGTGACAAAGCGAGCTCGTGCAGTCCTTGGTCGTGGGGAACACAGCCGTGCCGTGGCATGACAGGCAGCTCACCGAGTACGTGTTGGCCGAAAGCTTCGCGTTGTAGGCTCGCGCACTTCCCTCGGTGTGGATGATCGAAAGTTCGGTGCCGTGGCAGCCCTTGCAGTCTGTGCCGTTGGCGCCGGCACTCGCGTCATGGCTGGAGTCCACGAAGTCGTGCTTTTGCTGGCCTGCGTTGTTGTGGCAGGGCTGGGCCGCACCGTCGAGCGTGGCTGCGGTACCGCCGCAGGTGAAGTCGTAATCGTTCAAGACGAACGGCGCATAGGTGGTGTGACACGCGCCGCAGCTCGAGGCTGTGGTCTTGGAGCTTGTGCGTGCATGCTCGGCGAACATGCTCATCGAGTGACAGCTCGTGCATGCGAAACCGGACTCTAGGCCCACCGTGTGGGTAGCCTCGTGGCTGAACGTCGCGCCGTGTCCGGTCGACTTGTCACCATGACAAGACAGGCATGCGGGCGCTATGGAGTCAGGTACGTTAGCGTAGACGCGGAAACTGTCGATCACGACAAAGGTTGCTCGTGCCGAGGCGTTCCTGGTGTTCAAGGGACGTACCGAGATCGTGTGCGCGCCGGGTGCCAGAACGTCCGAAGAATACACGATCGCCTGATAGACCGTGGAGGCACTGTATGTGTCGATGGTGGCGACCTTCGCACCGTCCAGATACACGTCGGCCCGACCGCGATACGGATCCTTGTCGCTCACAAGTTCGATGCGCTTGCCGGTGAAGGCGGCGGTGAGCCGTGAGCCCGCGACGTTGTTGTAGCTCATGCGCGAACCGGTGTAGATGGAAGAGGCCTTGTAGCGCCATGTGCCCACAAGGGTGATGGCGGAAGACGATCCAGTCGGGTCATCAGGGTTCTGACCTACGGCGTAGTTGTAGTCCTCGATAATCGCCGGTCGGTTGCCCTTGGTACCCTCGACGTCGTGGCATCCGGTGCTTGCGCACTGGTTGGTCTCGACGCCGGCGGTGCGCTGTGTCTGGTTACCGCCAACGACCCCATGACCGACAAGCCCGGTCCACGGAGCCCGGGCGGTGTAGTTCGCATTACCGACGGCAGAGTGATTTGTATGGTTCGCAGAAACCGCGCCTGTGTGACATGCGGAGCATGCCGCCGGAGCGTGACAGCTCGAGCAAGCCGAGGAACTCGTATCGACGTTCTTGGGCCAACGAGCATCCGAGTGGATGATGTGAAGGATGGCAGGAGAGGTGGCCTTGGAATTGGCAGACGTGAAGCTGGCCCCGGAGACCGGATCGGTATACGTGGGGACCGCCGTCATAAGAGAGTCGCCCCACCCGGGGTGACAGGCCGATCCGCAGTTGGAGCCGGACTGGTGGTACGGGTGCGTACCCACAAGGCCGCCGACGTGGCATGACTGACACGCGGTGTCGCGGTTCACGTCAGGCACGGGCATGCTCATGCCAGGACCGTGACACGTGAGACAGCCGGTGTTGTCAGCAGCAAAAGCACCCGCCGAGAACGCCAAAGACGCCGCGACAACGATCATCGCGACGACAACTGCTCTGTGCGGGACGCCCAGACGCTTGCTCATATTCACTCTCTCCCACCAACATCGTCCGACCATGATGGCCTGCCCCGGACCATCATGCCTTCACCGCGTCGCCTGCCACTAAAGGACGTGCGCGGCCACTTCCTCCCTTACGCTACGAGCCTCCTTGAGAAGGATAAGAGGAAAAATCCTTCTCGTTAACAGAGATTATCGGGACGCTTACCACAATCCAACAAGGGTTTCGCTCCGCATATCCGACGAGCGGGCACTCTGTACCCATCGCTATTCGACGAACGGTCGTTTTTGGACAAACGGGAGCGATTCAAAGATGAACTGAGGTGCGGATTTCTAGATCTCACGACGGGATTCGTCGGCGGAAAGCAAATCGGCGGACCCAAGCCGATGCCCGGATCCGCCGACCTCCAGATGTCGCTGCGGCTGTGAATCCCACTCCAAGACCCACTCCCACGCACTCCCACTCCAAGACCATTACCCTTAGCATCATTCACGCAGCTGTGGGAGACTGTCATGGAAGAGACCACCGCCCCTGCATGAACGGGTCGGCCGGAGTACGAGGAGGCACGACTGTGAACAAACGCGCGCTCATCACGGGATTGACGGGGCAGGACGGCTCATATCTGGCTGAGTTGCTGCTCGACCGAGGCTATGAAGTCTTCGGCCTCATGCGCCGCTCCTCTTCCGAGACGACCGAACGCCTCGACGACATCGCCGATCGCCTCACTATTATCGGCGGAGACCTCCTCGATCAGACCTCGCTCATGGACGCGATCGAACAAGCCAATCCGGATGAGGTCTACAACCTAGCTGCACAGTCCTTCGTGGCCGAATCGTGGAAAGAGCCTGTCTACACAGGCGACGTGGATGCACTCGGCGTCACCAGGCTTCTCGAAGCGATCAAGCGCGTTCACCCCGCGGCGCGCTTCTACCAGGCGTCAAGCTCCGAAATGTTCGGCAAGGTGCACGAGACTCCTCAGCGCGAGACCACACCGTTTCACCCTCGCTCACCTTATGGGGCCGCCAAGGTATACGGCTACTACATAACCATGAACTACCGTGAGAGCTACGGCATGCACGCGAGCAACGGGATCCTGTTCAACCACGAGTCCCCCCGCCGAGGAATCGAGTTCGTCACCCGTAAGATCACCGACGGTGTGGCACGCATCAAGGCCGAGCTTGCCACCGAGCTGGCTTTGGGCAACCTCGACGCACAACGTGACTGGGGATTCGCCGGTGATTACGTGCAGGCCATGTGGCTCATGCTCCAGCAAGAAGAGCCGGGTGATTACGTCGTCGCAACCGGTGAAACGCACAGCGTGCGCGAGTTTTGCGAAGTTGCGTTCGCGCGTGCGGGCCTGGACTACGAGAAGCACGTGGTCATCGATCCGCGCTTCGTGCGGCCGGCCGAGGTCGAGCTTCTCCTCGGCGATCCGAGCAAAGCCAAGGCAGAGCTGGGCTGGGAGCCCAAGATGGGCTTCCGCGAGCTGGTCGAGAGCATGGTCGACGCCGACTTGGCGCGCTACGGCGTGGCGCGGTGAACGCTGCGAACTCGCGCGATCGAGATGTACATGGGAACCGGTAGTGGCCGAGATCCGGCGTCGCCGGCAAGCGCGTTCATCACTTCGAACCTAAGGTGCGCGTAGAACCCGACTGCCTCTGGTTTGGCATCGACTACGACACCTACACAGCCGACCCTGGCAGACTGCGCGAGCGCGATCGCGAACACGTACTGGACGAGCGCTCGCCCGTATCCCTTTCGCTGCTCGCGCTCATCGACGCCCAATCTGGCGAGGCGCAGGACCGGCAGGGCGTAGCGAGGCTTGCCCGATACGACTGACGGGAGCGTCCCGGGCTCAACAGACGAAGCTGTTACCGTGACGAACCCGATAATGCGCTCACAACCCACGCGGGCCAGTACGTACGTCACGCCCAGGAACAGGTCCTCTTGGTTCTCCAGCGCGTGTCTCCGAAGATACCTATCGAGTCCCTCTTCCCCGCTACAGAAACCGTCCGTGTCGTCAGACGCCGCAAGCGGCCTAATCTCCAGCGTCGTCATCGGGATCACGTAGATGGCTGATGCCCTCGAAGCCAAGCTTTGAGAGGTCGCCGAAGTCGTATGTGATGTCGGATGTGTCCATGTGGCACAGCGCAATCAGCTCAGGGCTTGGTTCGCCGGGATTCTCGTTCTGCTCGAGGACCCGCTCCCACGATTCCTGCGTGAGCACGATCCGCGTCGGCACGAAGTACTCGGCTGGGATGGTGTCGAGTGCGCGGAAATGATACTCGAGCGCGTCCTCGATGAGCCGGCTCTTCTTGACGCCCGTCCGTCGCGAATACGCATCCAGCTTGCGCTTGGTCTCGCGTGAGATGTACGCGGATATTTGCACTTCGTCGCTCATGCCCCCTAGCGTACGCCGTTTCTA
>JAURYZ010000092.1 GCA_030653635.1 Coriobacteriia bacterium
GTACCAGACTGTTGGTGCTGACTATAGCACCACTCGCCCGAGGTCGCTTCAAATACGCCTAACGTGTTTGACGTGTTTGAAATCGTGTTTGAGTTGAGCTGCGAGCGAAGCGAGTCAGCTCGATCTCATTAGATTCTGAACCTACACCGCGACGGCGCGACCATGAACCTCGCGGTCAAGTCTCCCGCCGAGCTCATCCGAGGCGACATCCAAGTCATAGTCAGCCTGGAGGCCGAGCCAGAACTGAGGCGTCGTGTCGAAATAGCGACCGAGCCGAAGTGCCGTCTCCGCGGTGACACGGCGCTTGCCCAAAACGATCTCATTGATTCGCCGCGGCGACACGCTGATACCCAGGGCCAGCCGGTTCTGACTGAGCCCGAGCGGCTTCAGGAACTCCTCGAGCAACACTTCGCCCGGGTGCACAGGTGCAAGCATCTTGTCTGTCATAGCAGGCCTCCTCTCTAGTGGTAGTCCGTGATCTCCACATCGTATGCATCGCCGTCGCGCCACGTGAAGCACACGCGCCACTGGTCGTTGATGCGGATGCTGTGTTGACCATCACGGTCCTTGGACAGCTTCTCCAGTCGGTTGGCCGGAGGGCTTCGCAAGTCATTGATGGCGTGCGCGTTGTTGAGCATTCGCAACTTGCGGAGGGCGACGGCCTGGATATCGCCCGGCAGCTTCTTAGAGAACCGCCGGCCGAACACCTTCTCGGTCTCGCTGTCAGCGAACGATTTGATCATGTGCCTATGCTATGACTCGACACGTCATATGTCCAGCGTCATATGTCAAGCGTCATGAATCTAACATTGTTCGGCATCAGCGGCAACGCGAAGCGTTGTCCGTCTGGATGACGTTGTTGGACACCCGGCTACGGTGTGACCAACCTCTCCAACTTCTGCAAGACCTCCGTGACGCTCCCCAACGACACCTTGCAGAGGAACTCCGCTCCGCGTGACCTCCAGTCGAGGCTCTTCGCTTGATCCGACAGGATGACGCCCTGTACCGGAAGCCCGTCTGGAACCGCGACCTCGAACGGGTAGCCCTTCACCTGACCGGTGATCGGGCAAAGAATGGCGAGGCCGACCTTGCTGTTGTAGGAGCCTGGCGAGATGACCAAGGCGGGTCTGCGGCCGGACTGCTCGTGTCCGACGCTCGGGTTCTTCGTGATCCAGACGACATCGCCGCGTTCCGGAGCCCAAGGCATGCTACCAGGCCTCCGAGCCTTGGGCTGGACCCGTGTCGACCTCGTCGTGCAGATTGGATACGGTGACGCCCGCGAGCATCTCGTCGAGACTCGGCATCCATTCCGATGAGGGTTCCACGAGCAGGCCACCCTTCACGAAACGCATCTCGATGGGCGAGTCGTCCTTGAGGCCGACTTCCTCCGCGAACGTCTTTGGGATTCTGACGGCGAGGCTGTTGCCCCACCGCTGGACCTTGGTCTTCACAGCGGCCTCCCTGCGAACGGTATCTACAATGAGTCTGCCACACAGGTCGACTGTCGCAACCCTGGCAACGGGTAGGAGCGCGTTTGGCAGTTGAGCCGCGAACGAAGTGAGTCGGCCCGAACTGCTTGTTCGACACACCGGCTACCGGCGTCCGCTCCAGTAGAATGGCCTCCGACGGTGATGTGCAACGGCCAAGACCCGTACGTGTCCGTCGACAAACGAGTACACGACCGAGTACGGGAAGCCGTCTATCAGTTTCGCGCGGTTGCGATCCCTCAGCAGCTCGCATGACTCCGGGAACCTGCAAACCTGAGTCACCGCACGACTCACGCCATCGATGAACAGCAGTCCGAGCCCCCTGTGCTCAGCGTTGTAGTAGTCCGCCGCTTCGTCGAACTCGACGCGCGCGATCTCGTGAAAGGAGTACGGAGCCATCACTTCAGACGGGCCCGTGCTTCAGCGAATACTTGGTCGCCGGGAATCAACTTCGCCGTACCGGCGTCTATCTCCGCGTCACGGCGCGATGCCTCTTCGAGCCAGAGATGCTCGATCTCGTGTTCACTGAGACTGTCGAGGCTCAGGAGAAGATCCGACGCGAGTTCCGCTCGCTCCTCAGGAGAGAGACTGAGCGCTATCGACTTCAGTTCGGTAATGGTCATGGTGGACCTCACACTCGTCAGGTACCTTGCACCCCAATTGTACGACGATGGGCCGACACATGCGTACGAACTTCGTTGTGACGTGCGTGTTGCGCTTGAGCAGCGGCTCAGCGCTTTCATGAGTGTAGTGGTTCTGGCCGTCTGCTGCGCTAGTTCGACAACCCGGCCAGCTCATCAATCAGTGCACTACATTCCTCGCGCAGGACCGGCGCGTCGCGGTCCGCTATCGCCCAGACTGTATCGTCGATGATTGCAGGGTAGTCGTGCATCAGCTGATTGCGGAAGCCCACGATCTTGCGGGCGTGCGAGATCCGCGCAGCAATGTCGGGATCGATACGTGAGATGGCATTGACTGCCTCGCCGATGATGGTGATCTCGCGCTCGACTGCTGAACGGGTCGTGCGGTTGGCCGCGTATGCGGCGATGTCCACACCCCTAAGTGTGACCGCGACCGAGTCGCACGCTTCGACGATGTCGCTGAGATAGGCGAGTACGCTACGCGGCATACAGCGGCTGCTTCGACTGCTCGATGTCCGTGAGGATGTAGGGGTTCTTGATGGCGCCGACCATTACGAGGTCAACCGGTTGTCCGAGGAGATCGCGGAGCTCGTCAAGCATGTCGAAATAGGCGTCAGCGAGCGAATAGGGGTCCCGCGGCCCGAACTCGACAAGGAGGTCGATGTCACTCCTGCCGGGCACATAGTCATCGCGCAGCACTGATCCGAAGACATCCATGCGGATGACGTCATACTTGCGGCACAGGGCAACGATTGCCTCGCGCTTGTTCTCGATTGTCGCGACCATGAGGTACCTCCAAACCCAATCCTACCCGCGATCACGCTCCGGCGCCACACGCAATGACGCAACCCGATGGGCGGTTCCACCTGGCCTGTCTAACGTGTTGCGCGTAACCCGCGAGCGATGGATTCCAGAATACGACAACCTCGTGCGAGTCGGGATGCGCTTGTTCGGTCCCCCGATGACGCTAGCAGGGTGTGACGTGCATCTTCAGGCCGAGGGAGTGCATCACCTTGAGCACTGTGCCGAACTCCGGATTGCCGTCTGGTGAGAGCGCTTTGTAGAGACTCTCGCGACCCAACCCCGTGTCACGGGCGATGTCGCTCATACCCTTGGCACGCGCGATGTCGCCGAGCGCGGCGGCGAGCAGCGCCGGATCGTCCTCTTCGAGCGCTGCGTCCAGATACGCCGCCATGTCCTCTTCAGTCACGAGGTGAGCGGTGACGTCCCAAGGTGTTGTGATCGTCTTGGCCATCGAAGT
>JAURYZ010000103.1 GCA_030653635.1 Coriobacteriia bacterium
GGTGGAGACGGCGAGCGTCGCGCACAGCCCGATCATGAGAACCGTCAACGGATTGTCCATAGACAGTCCCCGCTTGAATGTCTCGATCCACTGACTCATTTGCTCTCACCCCCTCCATCCGACAACACTTCCGCATAGACATATCCCGCTGCCAAGACGCCTTTCCTGATGGCGCTCGATGACTTCGTCGCTCCGGAGATCGCGTCAAAGGCCTTGGCAGCCTTGTCCACATCAGAAGCGTCCCATCCTTGGAACTGTGTAAGGAATCCAGGTTCGGTCAAGATCTTGGTCCCGAGTCCCGGGGTCTCGTTCTGCGTGATCACGCTAGCACCCGTGACTTTCCCGTTTCTATCCACTCCAACTACCATCTGCATCGGTCCTCCGTAGCCCCGCGGGGCACATCGGATGGCCCAGCCGACCGATTCACCATCCGAGATCGCCACGAACACGCCTGAGACAGGCGTCTCGGCTCCCGCATTGACAGCCGCATCGAGCATGGCCTGTTCAACAGGCTCGAACTTCGAAGCGTTCGGCACGGCCGACTTCAGCGCCTTTTCCTCGGCAGCCTTCTCTTGCGCTGCGATCCGGTCGCTCGTTGCGGCATACGTCGCGGTAAGGCCTGCGGCGGATACCGCGCATGTCACGATGACCGACAAGACCATGTTGAGTGGTGTTGAGGCTGCTCTACGCACGCTTGCGACCTTTCCAACCAAAGGTTCTCGGAATCAAACTGCGATCGATGAGTGGCACAAGCCCGTTCATGAACAGAATCGCCCAGGTGGTCGATTCCGGACTTGGGCCAAAGAATCGACCTACGACGTTTATGAGCCCGCATCCGCATCCAAAGATCAATCGCCCGGTGCGGGTCATGGGCGAGGTCACGTAATCGGTGGCCATGAAAAACGCGCCAAGTAGAACTCCGCCTGCCAGCACATTGAAGACCGGATCGGAACCAAACGCCCATGAAAGGAGAGCGACCGTGCCTATGTAGCCGACGGGGATCCGCCAGTCGATGATCCCCTTGAAGATGAGCAAGAGTCCGCCCAAGATGAGCAGCCCTGCGGAGACCTCGCCGAGCGAACCTTCGAGGTTGCGGGTCAGAAGCGGCATCCATTGATCACGAAGCGAGAAGTCGTACGCGCCCGAGGCGGCCCGATCCGTTGCCGCTACCGCAAGACGAGTCGCTCCGCTGACAGCGTCGTACTTGCCCGACGCGGCCACCTCGATGCCACGGAACCACCCACCCGGGACCTTCTGCTCAGCCAGCACGCCGGCCCAGGAAATCGTCACGAACGCTCTACCAACAAGCGCTGGGTTAAATAAGTTCCAACCAAGTCCGCCGAAGAGCATTTTGGCAAGCGCGATCGCCACGATGCCGGCGACGACCGCAATCCACCAGGGCGTTCTTGGTGGCAAAGCGAGCGCCAGCAGAAGTCCCGTCAACAACGCGCTGCCATCTTTGAGGGTCTGGGGCTTTCTTGCGAAACGGTTCCACAACCACTCTGTTGAAAGTGTCGACGCGATACACGCAAAGAGAAGAACAAGCGCGACGGCTCCCATATTGATGACGGCCCATATGGCTGTGGGCGCAAGTGCTCCAACGACCCATAGCATGATGTGACTGACATTCTGATCAGCGACGACATGTGGGGAGGAGGCAAGCGTGGTTGCTGGCAGCTCAACATCTGTCGAGATGATTCGATCCTGCAGCTTCTTGCTCACAGCTTCGCCCCCCTCTCCATCAAGCGGTGTTTGGCTAACCGAATCAGTTGAACTAGCGGTCGGCGCGAAGGACATACGAACGAGCAGGAACCACACTCGATGCAGTCGAGTGCATGGAAGTGCTCAGCTCCGTCCCAAGATGCGATGTTGGCGTATATGCCTATAGCGAACGGCTGAAGAAACATGGGGCACGCGTCCGAGCACCTGCCGCAGCGGATACATGCCTGATCGCCGTTCACGCACGGTGCAGTCTGACTCGTGGTGAGCGCGATAAGCCCGGATGTGCCCTTCACGACCGGCATTCCTAGGTCCGCCACTCCAGTGCCCGTCATGGGGCCGCCAGCGATTACACGGCCCACATCGGGGCCAAAGCCGCCAGCAGCCGCGACAAGATCGCGCAAGGGAGTGCCGAGACAGACGATCAAGTTGGCCGGAGTGACGACCGAACCGCTGACTGTCACGATACGTTCCATCAGGGGCTTGCGCAGCTGAACCGCATCGGCCACGGCCAGGGCAGTGCCGACGTTCTGCACTAAGGCGCCAGTGGCTGCAGGCAGCTTGCCATGTGGAACCTCTTTGCCCAGAACAGCGTAGATGAGCTGCTTCTCAGCACCCTGGGGGTAGCTGGTGGGCACTACAAATATCTCGACGTCGGATCCTGCGTGGGCGCGAAGCGCATCGGCCGCGTCGACCTTGTTGTCCTCGACACCGATCACGATGCGCTCAGCGCCTACGATATCGGCGATTATGCGAGCGCCGGCGACGACACGGTCTGGTGACTCAAGCATCACTCGGTGATCGCACGTCAGGAACGGCTCGCACTCGCATCCGTTGAGTATCAACGTGTGGATAGGCATGTCGCGTGGCGGTGTCAGTTTGACTGTCGTTGGAAACGCGGCGCCGCCCAATCCCACGACACCCGCGGCGCGCACCATAGCTATCGCGTCGTCAGACTCAGGAACGAGCATCCATGAGTCCCAGTCCTGATGCTCGTCCGGCAGGATCTCCACAACAAGCGCAGTCGATCCAGACAACAACCGCCTGAGATTCACCGATATGACTTCGCCTGCGACCGGAGAGTGAACAGGGGCGCTCACCATCGCGTCGACATCAGCGATGGTCTGACCGCGCTGCACTAGGTCGCCTCGACTGACGAGGGGCTGACACGGCGCTCCAAGGTGCTGGCTCACGGGCACGAACAGTCTGGCGGGCATCGGCATGCGCACGGCGGGCGCCGAACGAGTGGCGGCCTTGTGATCCGTAGGGTGGATGCCGCCCTTGAATCCGAGCTTCGGCACTGGGGGGCCCTTCGCGATGTGGTTATCTGTAGGTTTCAGGTCAGGTTCGACCAAAGTGCACCCGTTCCTGCATGCATGATGCCTCGCACCAAACAGACACACCACATGGCGCTAATGCACGGAGCATGATAGACACGGGTCGTATGCGCGGACCAGCCGCTCGATGGCGATCACAAACTCATCTCGTGGTAGGTCGACGACGGACGGAGCGAATGCCCGCATGTCAGCGTCCAGATTCGCGAGGTTTTGCGCCGTGGGCGTTATGACATCGCCCGCGGTGACGATCCCGTCGTCATCGACCGAGTAGCTGTGGTATAGCGTACCTCTCGGCGCTTCGGTCGCAGCAGCACCCTGTCCAGCGGCGATCCTGAACCCGACCGGCGTTGTCGAACCACCCATATCGAGCAGGGTCTCGACGTACTGCGCACACCGGGCGGCC
>JAURYZ010000105.1 GCA_030653635.1 Coriobacteriia bacterium
AAAGGTCGGGCCACGCAAGCCCGCATAGACGCCCTCGCGGATATCGACATCCAGCTCCGCAGCCACCTGACGCGCGAGATCGCGCAGTGCGGGCGTGTACGCGTCCACCATCGCGGGGAAGCGCGGGCCGAACTCGTCGACGTTGGGCCCCATGAGGGGGTTGGTGAGCATCAGGTTGATGTGGTCTTCGATGAGCACGATGTCGCCGGGGTCGTATGCGGGATTCACGCCTCCAGCGGCGTTCGTGACCACGAAGGTCTCGCAACCAAGGAGCTTGGCGGCGCGCACGTAGACGGCCAGCAGCTCAACGGGGTGTCCCTCATACAGATGGATGCGGCCTTGCATGATGAGCGCGGGAGTCTCACCGACGTACCCAAAAACAAATCGACCAGCGTGACCCTGCACGGTCGGAGCCGGAAAGCCAGGGACATCGGCGAAATCGATGGTCGCAACGATCCTCGTCTCCCCCACCACGCCTTCAAGTCCGCTGCCGAGCACCACGAGCACCTTGGGCTCTACACCGCCCGACACGGCTCGAAGGCTGTCGGCCATTGTCACGGCTGCAGCGTAGCGGGCCATTGATTCGGCCTTGGGGTTATTCATGCGCGTGCCACCCTCTCAATTGCGGCGAGCATCTCTTCCGCCTTGCGGTTCGCACTGTGACAGGCGGCCTGCGCGCGGCACGCCGCTTCGTATGAGTCCTTACCCGTAGCAAGCACCTCAGCGATGGCATCGGCCAATGCAGCAGGGTCCTCGGCGGGTGCTAAGGCTCCGCAACTCGGGGTCGCGAGCACCTCGGGGATCCCGCCGACATCGCTGCCGACGCACGGCGTACCGCACGCCATCGCCTCGAGAAGCACAAGACCAAGTCCCTCGGCGCGGCTCGGCAGCACGAACACATCGGCGGCGGCCATCCATCGCGCGAGATCTCGCTGGTGCAGCCTGCCGGTGAGCATCACGCGGTCGGTAGGGTCGGCGTGCTCAAAGCTCACGGCGTTCTCGGCCACGCGAGCGAGGACGTCTTTCGCAAGCGGACCGTCGCCTACGAGCACGAGCCTGTCAGCGCGCCCTGAATCCAGGAGCGCAAAGAACGCCTCAGCCAGCACGTCAACGCCCTTTGTCAGCACGAGATTGCCCGCAAAGAGCACCACGCGCGCGCCCGGCTCGATGTGCAGCTTCTCGCGGGCGTGCGCATCAGGCGCGAACAGCTCGTCGTCGATGCCCATGTTGATGACCGCGGTCGGCACCGCGGCTGGCAGCTCGAGCTCCTCGCGGACGACGCGCTCAAGCGCACCGGAGACCGTCACAACCAGATCCGCCGAGGAAAGGGCGGCCCGACCGGCGCGACCGAATCGGTCCTCGCGCATGACTGAGCGCACGTCGGTGCCATGCGTGACGAGCACGAGCGGCACACGAGCGCGATCGGCCGCCATGCGCGCGATTGCGGCTGTGGGGTACAAGTAATGACCGACCACCGCATCGAAGCGTCCTCGACGGGCGGCTATCCACGCACGAAGCATGAGCGACGCGTACTTGCGTGCCGCAGCCCTGCCGCCGGTGCGCGGGTCGGAGTTGGATACCACAGTGACATGGGCCCCAGCATCACGAAGCGCGCGAACGTTGCGCTTCACAAACACGCCAAAGACCGGATTGGAATCGCTGGGCCACATGTTCGAGATCACGAGTAGCCGAGGCTTCTTGCCTGCCGTCGGAGCCTCGGATGTCGCTGGACCCATACTCGCGCCTACTGCTCGACCCGAGGAGAGCCGCCGCACGGCTGACGCCCCTCGCCTATCACAAGGCGGGCCAGGGTACTTTCAGCGAGCAGCATCCCGTTGCCGGTAGGCTCTCGCATGAGCACCCTGCGCACCAGGCTTGCCGACCACCATGCGGCGATTAGCCGCTCGATGGCGGCATAAACGCGGCCGATGACCGATACGGACCACACGGTAGGCACAAGTGAGCGGACGGACGTGCGCTTCACTGCAGGGTTCGTCCAATACGATGCACCCAGACCGCCTTGCAGCCCCAACAGCACAAAAAAGAACACCGCACCGCGAGGGTGCTGGAATGCGTTGCTGGTAAGTGCGTTGACCGCAAACGCGATGATTCCTGCGGCCAGCGCGGCATTGGCGAGTCGCGCGCGTAGGTCGCCGGTCATGCGGAGGTTATAAAACCCGCCCATCCGGCACCCCTCGAACACCATCCATGCGAACGCCAGACCACCGATGACGCCGGTCTCAGCCGCAAGTTGGAAGTACGACTGATGGGCGCCGTAGAACAAGTAGCCGATGTTGAGTTCGGGGTTGGAGAGCACTGCTTGGGTGAATGCGTCATAGAAGCGACCCAGACCTACACCGAAGACCGGCCGCGTGGCGATGGCGTCTCCGGCCACACGCCACAAAATCAAACGGAAACTCGCAGTTCCCTCCAGTGAAAAGATCGACATAACACGCGACAGCGCCCCCGGAACAAACGGGATCAAACTCGCCCCTCCGAGCGCGAAGGGCCAGATGAGGCGGCCATCAATCATGAGCACGCCGATCGCAAGACCGAACGCCAGCGCGAGCCAACTGCCTCGCGTGTAGGTGAGAAGCAGCGCCATGGCCTGTGCAACGATCAGTACCGCGGCCAGATAACGCAAGAGTCCACGCTCGATGAACACAAGAGCCAGCGTGACCCCGAACACGAGCACAAGGAACTCAGCGTAGAAATTGGGGTTGTCGAACGTGGCAAACACGCGGGTGGCCACACTCGCATCCAAACCCTGCATGCCGATGTTGGTGGTTGGGCTCACGTACTGCCAGAACCCGTGTCCCACGGTGATCGAGCCTGTAATGGCCAAGATCCACAACATAAGGCGTCGACGCGTCTCGTCGGCGGCGACTGCTGCGACCACATATATAAGAAGCACGTAACTGGCATAGCGCGCCCAGGTCGCAATGACCGAAGGCTGTGCTCCCGTGGCAAGCGCGCTCACGAGCGCCCATCCCAAGAACACGAGTGCTGGCAGCTCGATGCCCAGACGGGGAATCGAGAAGCGACCGCCACGCGTAAGAAGCGGAACGGCTAGGAGTATGGCAATCGGGACGGTGAGGACAATGGTGTCTAGCGGAATCGCGCCCGCGCTCTCACGCCCCGGCACCAAAGGCGCCAAGATGAGCACGAACGCCGTACCAGCCAAAGCAAGCCAGCCGGCCCAGTCGAACCGCGTCAGGCGGCTCAACATCACTTAACCTGCTTGATGGAGGTCACCCGCGCGCTCATCTGGAAATACGGCAGCTGGGCGTCGAACACCTGATTCTGCCTGATGCGCTCAGCGCCGATGCTCGCACCGGTATCGGTTATGGAGCCCTTGCCGCGAACGACCATGACGACGGTCTTGATAGTGAGACTGTCGGTGATCAGCGCGGATCCTTCAGCGTCATACACTTCGCGCTTGGATGGCTCGATATCAAAGGACTCAAGCGTGCCCATGACGCCGGAACCCCCAGAGCGGCTCACATCCTGGCCGATTTCGTGGTTGAAATCGCCATCGCCGATCACGGTACCCTCGAGAACAATCTCGATCGTCTTGTCGTTGGCCGCCGTCACCGGTGAGGTGGGCGAACGACCGAACAGGACCGATGCGAGCACGACCACAGCCGCAATGGCCAGCATGATCGCGACAAGGTCTACCGGGTTTACGATGCCGAACAGTCTCTTGTTCTCATCCAGCAGTTTCACAGATGCCTCCGTAAAGGTGGATTTGGCGCCGTCATGCAATCAGGCTGGCGAGGCCGCCAGCCCGACTACGGTAGTATACCGACCTGCTGCAAACAAGGTAAAACGAACGCTTCACACTACGGCAACAGATTCGAGAGGCTCGCACACAGATCGTGGCTCACAACCACGTACCCTCCGCCGACCGAAACGGTCTCGATCCGCGTCTTGTTGTCCTTGATCCGATTGCTGGTCGGCACCGACAAAGAGCCGCCGTTGGTCAGCAGCATGACCCCGTCGGTTCGCCCGATATAGGACCCCAGGCACAGCGCATCGGCGAGCTTGATGCCCGATGCCATCCCCATAATCTTGTAGTTCGAGCCGGTGGCAGCCGCCAGGTCAGCGAGCTTGACCGCAGTGTCATAGCGGTCAGCCCCTGCGGCGCGCCTTACATCCACACCAGCAGCCTCGATCTGATCCTCGACCTGCACACTCACCACGCCAATATCACCGGCAATCCACGCTTCAGGATTCACCGTGCCACTCGCAAGCTCCGAGACCACCTGCGCAGTCGCGGCGCTCATCCCGGCCCGGTCCGTGTACACGATGGGCCACGAGCGCCCAGCGGCTATCGCGCTGGCTCCCGCCGCGTCCACG
>JAURYZ010000110.1 GCA_030653635.1 Coriobacteriia bacterium
GCGAGGGCCAGTGAAGAGATACGCGTGAGCGACTGTGTCCTCAGCGATAGCGTTTCGCAAAGTGCGGGTTATGTGGGACTGGCCGACAACATCGTCGAAATCGGATGGTCGGTACTTCCTGTACAGGGATTGATGGGCCACGTTGGAGCCTCTTTCGGGGAGTCATATCTCGCTGCGCAAGTATACCGCCTGCGACTGACAGCCGCTTAGGTCGACAGCGCCTCGAGCGGACCCCGGACACCCGACAGAGGCCGCTTATGGCTGCTTCCTTCCGGACCTGACCAGGTTCGCGACATATCGCCATCCGAGGCCCGCTCGAGGCGCTGCGAGCACACAGTATAGCGCGCTCGGGCATGATGCCGCCATGCCACCTGACAAGGAATTCGCGGAGGTGAATTCGCGGAATTCGCGGTCTGCTCGCGGTCTGCTCGCGGTCTGCTCGGGCTCGCGCGCTAACGACGTGATACGCTCCTCATGAAGGTCACTCAGGACACGGAGCCACATGCTCGACAGAACGCCGCGTAGACGTAATCTGATGCTGATCACCGCATGTGTGGTGTTCACAGCCGCGCTTCTGAGTGCGGGCTTCGTGGCCTGGGCTCTGACCCCACTCGGGCCATCCCCAGAAGCGCTCGAGGCCCTGAAGAGCGATTCACAGGTCAATGTCACCGAAGCGCCGTACGGCTGGGTGTTCACCGCAACGGACGATGACCCGGTCACGGGATTCATCCTATACCCCGGCGGCCGGGTGGATCCTCGATCGTATGCCCCATTCGCTCGCGACCTTGCCATGCATGGTCACGCTGTCATCATCGTCCCCATGAGGCTCAACCTTGCGGTGCTCAGTCCCGACCGAGCGGCCGATGCGATCTTTGCAAACCCGAGCATCAGATCCTGGACTATAGGGGGGCACTCGCTTGGTGGGACCATGGCCGCCGCGTACGCCCTGAAGGCTCCGAAGTCCATCGACGCGCTCGCGCTGCTGGCTTCGTACCCAGCCAAGGGTGCGGATCTGTCCTCCTCGGACATAAGCGTTGTCTCTGTATACGGGACACGCGACGGGGTCCTGTCAGCCGAATCATTCCAGCAAGCCGTGCCTCGCTTGCCGGATTCGACCGAGTTCGTGGCGATCGCGGGCGGGAACCACGCCCAGTTCGGGAGCTACGGCGATCAGCCTGGGGACAACCACGCCGAAATCGATGCTCAGACCCAGATGGAATCAGCCGTGGACGCGGTCGCGACGATCATGCGTCCACTGAGGCTGCGCGTGCGCTAGAGGTCGCGCCACAGGTCCAGGACCTTGCTTACCCGTGACTCCATACTCGACCCGACCGAACCGGTCGCCCCCAGGATAATCACGCGTGTCAGCTCAAGCCGATTCTCGATCAGGTAGTTTCGCGTCGGCGGAGGCATCTCGTCAACAGTCACGAACAGAACGGGTGCGCGAAGTCGCGCAGCAAGCGATGCTCCACTGATTGCATCAGGGAACTTCGCACCGGTTGCCAGCAGGAGCCTCTCGGGCAACAGCGCCTCGTCCAAGCCGAATCGAGCCACCTGGTAGGCGGTCTCATACCTCGTTGGCCCTGACAACCGGATCGGCATCGGCAATCCCGCCACCACGCCGCTGCTCACGACGCTGTCCCCTCCAACGACGATCGCGGAGGTCGTCTTCCACTCCGCAAGCGCACTGGCTGTCTGAGACGGCAGATAATCGCGCCGAACCAGCAGCACGGGAACGTCGAGCGCGGCCGCGAGCGGAGCCGCCGTTGCGGCGTCGGGCCAACCCTCGCCACTGACGATCACCGCGCGAGTGGCTTCCCTTGTTGGGTCGTACATCTTTCTTGATATGGCCAGCGCAGTGTCATAGCGTGTGGCACCCTCGAGCCGCTCGACCGAACGAACCGTTGTTCGGCTCAGCAACTCGGTTTGGATGTTGTTCGTAAGCGCGGTTCTTCCGCCGAGGAGCACTGCGGTCTTGGCGCCGAGCCGCGATATCTCCTCGGCTAGGCCGGGCGAAAGACCGTCGGCGGCCGTGAGCAATAGTGGAGCCGACAGATGACTGGCAAGCGGGACGCCCGTCAGCGCATCCGGGTAGTCACGTTCGGTAGCAATAACAACAGTGCGTGCACCCTCGGGGAAACCGACTTTGGATATCTCGATGGCGGTCTGTGCCCGAACCGCCCCGGCTACGCGTCCCACAGTGACAGTGATATCACGGGAGACAAGGCCATCATCACCCCACAGATACATACGATTAAAGAACGCTGTGTCGTCGTTGTTCCACTCCATGAAGGTCAGACGCGCTCTGCCCGAGCCATCCTTCACAAACTGGGGATCAGCGAAGGCCGACAAAGGCTCGTCGGGCGACACACGCTCCGCGAAACTCCATGAGGCTCCATGGTCTGACGATACGAAGCGCTCCAAACGACCGCCCCGACCGCGCTGGTTCTGACCGACAGCGCCAGCCGCACCGTTCTCGCCGACCACCACAACCGCCTCAATGGCCGCGCCGGCCCCGGGCAATATCGCTCCGGAGTCGAAATGATGATCCGTCTTCGCAATCGATGAGAAGCTCCATGCGCCCTCGGCGAACCGTGCGAACGTCCAGGTGTAGGCATCGGGACCGGCGCCTTCTCCGGTGAGGAACAGCACGCATGGAGCACCGGAGGCGTCCTCTTTCACGCTGATCTCGTTGACGGGTCGGGCCTGCGAGTCGAAGATGCGGACTTGCGTGTCTGCACTCGCGTGATCAAGCGGCAATGCCACCTCGACCCTTGCAGCATCCGTCCATGTTCCGTCAGCCAAACGATGCATGTAATACGCATTTTGCCGACCCCAAGCCACGCCGGTTGCGCGCACGTTGTTGTCGACCCACACGAAAGCAGCATGCACGGTGCCGCCCGCGCCCTGGCGAAAGTCCGCATACCACCAGGTATCAGGGGCACCCTCAAGCACGATGGTCGCCTCACCGAAAAGCTCTCGATCGACATTCGAGACACGCATCGCCCAGTCGTAGGCGCTGGTTCGGTAGAACAGCAACAGACGTCCCGTGGAATCCTGCATGACCTGAGGGTACGTCCCTGCGGTGTCGATATAGGGAAGTTCATCCCACTCGTTTATGGCACCGGCCTGTGCCACCCGGGAGTGCAGAAGCGTTCGGTTGTGCCCACCGTAAATGATATGTAGCCGCCCGGCAGCATCAACAAACAGCGACGGGGCTCCATGTGTATCGAGCGACAAGGGGTTGGTCCCGGCCCTGTAGGGTCCGTCCCAGGCCCCCGTCGCTTCATCATAGGACGCGACGTAGGGGTCGTAGCCCGGGCCCTGATATGCGATATAAGTAACCGAGCCTATACGAACGGAAGCTGGATGAATCGCCATCTCAGATAGCGTGGCTTCGCTCGCACCATTCTCGGCAAAGAAGGGCTTCTCGACGGCGTGCGCTAGCGAAGGAGTCGACCCGAGAAACACGAGAAGTCCGAGTGCAAGGCGCACGCAGCGCCGCAATTGATGAGCGAAAGAGTCCATATGGCTCAAAGGTTAACACTTCGACGCGACATTCGTTCGCGAACAGTAACCGTGCCGGGTCTCCCCTGAATTGACAAAGCTAGTGCAAATCCTCTTGCACTTGGTCTGGCGGGGCTTCGTCCTTCGTCCTTCTGTATCTCTTCCTCTGTGTTGTGCTCTATCCTCTTGCAGCTTTCCGTCTCCGGCGGGCCGGGAACCGAGAGGA
>JAURYZ010000111.1 GCA_030653635.1 Coriobacteriia bacterium
TGCGCGGTGCAGATCTTTGGCGCGGATCCTGAGATTATGGCCGAGCAGGCACGCGGAATCGTAGAGCGCAGCGGCGCTGATGTAGCTCTCATCGATATCAACATGGGCTGTCCAGTAACCAAGGTCGTCGCCAAGGGCGAGGGCAGCGCGCTTATGCGGACTCCGAAGCTGGCTGCCGAGATTGTCTCGCAAGTGGTCTTGCGGTGTGGCGTTCCGGTCACTGTGAAGTTTCGCCGGGGCTGGAGCGAGGCGGAGAGCAACGCGGTCGAGTTCGGCTTGGCGATGGAGGCTGCTGGTGCGTCGGCAATCGCGGTGCATGGCCGCACCCGCGACCAGTTCTACCGTGGCCGGGCCGATTGGGAGGTGCTGGCTGCGGTCAAGTCGGCCGTGAGCGTTCCGGTGATTGGAAGCGGAGATGTGTTCTCGGCGGCTGACGCGCTCGCGATGCTCGAGCGCACGGGTGTCGATGCCGTCATGGTCGCCCGCGGAGCGCAGGGCAACCCGTGGATCTTTCGAGAGGCCAGGGCGCTCATCGATCGCGGCGAGACCATCGCACCACCCACGGCTTTCGAGCGTATCGACATGGCACGCGAGCACGCCGCCGCCCTCGTGCAGTTCGCAGGCGAGCGTGCGTTCGCCCGCATGCGCAAGCATGTGGCCTGGTACATCCATGAGATGCCAGGCGCGACATACCTGCGCGAGCGGGCCAACCAAGTCGGCAGCTACCTAGAACTCGACGAACTCTTGCTTGAGTATCAAGCCTACCTGGAGGACAAGGGGCTTGGCGATTAGAGCCTTGAGGCCTTGAAGCCTAGGTCTTACTGCGCTCCAGGTTCGCCTTGATTGCGTTGTGCACCCACTGCGCTTCAAAGTGAGTGTCTTGTCTATGAGGCTAAGCATCGCCTCGAACCTCAGCGCCTGCTCGGCAATCAGGTCCCTTTGAACAACGAGGGCCTCTCGGCGGTCGAATGCGGGGTCGTCCACAAGCTCGCGGATCTCCTGAAGCGAGAACCCGAGCTCCTTGTAGAACAGCACCGACTGCAGCCGGTCCAGATCTGTATCGGTGTAGAGACGGTAATCGGCCTTTGAGCGCTCCGAGGGCACGAGTAGTCCCAGCTCGTTGTAGTGATGCAGGGTTCGCACACTTACGTGAGCGAGCGTGGCCACTGTCCCTACTGTGTACGCCATCGCGTCCACCTCCTTTTCGGTAGTAGCGTAAACCCTGACGTTGCGTGAGGGTCAATGCCCGATTTGCGACTAATCGCGGCGAACCGCACCCGCGAGGGAATACGGCGGGGCATCCTGGTGGTAGAGTGATGAGCCGAGCAGCATGGCTCATCGGCCAGAAGGGTTTCGCCATCATGAGTAGCGCGATCGTCTTTACGCTGACGGGTCCGGATCGCACCGGCATCGTCGAAGAAATTACGAGAATCACGCTCGGCTTGAACGGCAATGTGGAGACGAGCCGCATGGTGCGACTCGGCGGCGAATTCGCGGTTCTCATGCTCGCGAACATGCCCGCGAGTCGTGTGGAGGTAGAGGCGGCATTCGCGCCACTAGTGTCCCAGGGCTATCGGCTCACCGTCTCGGCTACAGAGCAGTCCTCGCAACCAGCAGCTCCGCTGTATAGCGTTGAGGTATCCGGCGCCGATCACGAAGGCATCATTCACCAGATTGCGGCAAAGCTCGCTTCGCGAGGGATCAACATCGAGTCGATGGAGACTAGCACGGTGGCCTCACCCATCACCGGAACGCCGCTGTTCACGATGGAGGCCGTGGTCGCGGTCCCTTCCCGGGTGCATGACGACGAGTGGGTCGACGCACTCCAAGATGCTGGGCGCCAGGCCAACGTGGACGTCGCCGTCACCCGGCTCTAAGCGCGTATTTCGGCGCCATCTTCGTACCAGCGCATGAGCCTCAGCGCGCGTTTGGCCTCGATGTGCCTCACGCGATGCCGCGCCTTTGACGCCCCCGAGACCGAATCGGCGACGATGGTCGCGAGATCGGCTCGTCGCTGGAACAGGTTCTGGGTCACACGCAGCGATTGGATGCGCTCCTTGGAGATACGCATCCGGTTTCTGCCGAGGACCCCGGATTGCATCGTCATCGCGTGCTCGTCCACGCCAATGCCTGCAGCACGCCATGCGAACGCGCGTCCTGAGGCGACGATAGTCGCCATCAATGCCAGCACCGTTGAGCCGGCCACGTAGCCCGGAGCCCACAGAAAGCCCAAAGCGAGCACCAACGGCATGCCGGCAACGATCGAAAAGAGCGTCGGGACCAGTATGTAGAAGCGCAGGGCCCGCAGCGGCAACCCAGGTGAGATGGGGAAGGTCTCAGCCTCGGGAAGCAAGCCGTGCATCACGGACGCGAGCTCGCGTGTCCGCACGACCGGGAGCAGCGCGGCCGATCCACCGCTCGATTGCTGCTCGTGGCTGATGCCTGCGGTATCAACGTAGACGACCGCGAGTCCAAAGAGCTTGCGCACGAACGATTCGTTGATTCGGACCGCCTGAACGCGCCTGACGGGGATGCCGGTCATGCGCTTTTCCAAAAGCCCAGCCTCAAGCTCGACGCGTTGGCCGACGCGCCGGGCCACGAATCCGTAATCGCGAATCACGGCGGCGATGATAGCCGCCCCG
>JAURYZ010000113.1 GCA_030653635.1 Coriobacteriia bacterium
CGTGGAACTTCTCCGGAAGGGGCCTTAAGGACTTGGACAGCAACACAATCTCATCGGGCTGAACCGACAACTCCCCGCGTCGTGTGCGCAGAATGGTGCCGGTCGCGCCTATCCAGTCACCGAGATCCAGCGACCGAATAGATTCGAATGCTTCTTCGCCGATGACATTGACGCGGCAGAAGAGCTGGAGATCTCCGGTAGCGTCGCGCAAGACGAGAAAGGCGACTTTGCCCTGATCGCGCTTGGCGACAAGGCGACCTGCGACAGAGACCTCGTCGGAGGTCTCCGAACCCGCCTCAAGGTCAGCGTAGCGTGTCTCAAGCTCTGCCGAGCGAGCACCCACATCCCACGAATCGCGGAAGGGCTGCAGACCGGCCTGGCGCATCGCATCGAGCTTGGCTCGCCTGACCGCGAACGGATCGTCATCGAGTGAGAGTGCGGCGCTGGGCGCTTCGTCCATCGTTCTACCGCTTGATGGACATTATGACGTACTCAAGAATGGTGCCGCGCGGGGTGGTGACCTTGACGGTGTCAGCCTTCTTGTGGCCTAGGATTGCTTGGCCGACCGGCGACTCGTTGCTAATCTTGTCATGCGTCGGATCGGCCTCAGCGGATCCGACAACCTGATAGATGTGCACCTCGCCGGTCTCGACGTCTTGCAGCTCGACCCTGGAGCCCAGCGTCACCTTGTCGCTCTTCTTGGGCGATTCGATGATAGTGGCGTGCGCCAGAATCAACTTGACCTCGGCTATGCGGCTCTCAACCCACGCCTGCTCGTTCTTGGCGTCGTCATACTCGGAGTTCTCGGAGATATCTCCGAATTCCTTGGCTTCTTTGATTCGCTCCCCGACCTCGCGGCGACGAACGGTTTCAAGGTGGTGCAGCTCCTCTTCGAGACGGACCTGACCCTCGGCTGTAAGCGCGACTTCCTTCTGCATGCGGTGGACTCCCGATGTGATGGTCAAGCGGAACGGTACCGCTACGCGTTGGGCTAGCGGACGGGCTGCCACAGGGGCAGCCCGGAAATGTCCACGAAAGTATAACCGAAAAATCCCGAGGCACAAGCTACCTCTAGAACCAGCCTACTCAGCCTACTCCTCTTCGTCGGTCTTGCCTTTGACCTCAGATTTCGCCTCGGACTTCTTGGCGTCCTCTTCAGCATCGCCGTCGACACCGTCTCTGATCGCCTTGACGGTCTTGCCGATGGACTTGCCCAGCTGAGGAAGTCGCTTAGGTCCAAAGAACAGAAGTGCAAGCAGTACCACGAGCCCGAGTTCCATGGGTCCGATACCGAACGGAAGTGCAGCCATTTTGAGCCTCCAACAATCTCACAAGAAACAGTTATCTCGAACCGACCCGAAATCAGCATGAAAGCCGTGCGCTAGCGTACCACCATGCTCACACTGTTGCCACGTTCTGCGTGCGCGACAGGTAGTACAGCGTATGAAGCAACTCCCGCACCGGATCCGTATTGTGCAGCATAACTCCCTCGGGAACGCGCACCATGCTCGCCGAGTAGTTCAGGATCACTCGGATTCCCGCGCTGCACATGGCGTCGGCAACCAGTTGAGCAGCCTCAGGCGGAACGGCGATGACACCGATTGTGATTTCTTGCTCGCGAACCATCCGCTCCATTTGGAACATATCCTTGACCAGCATCTCGCCAATCCTGGTACCGATCTTCTCAGGATCGTTGTCGAAGATGGCCGCAACAACAAATCCGCGCGCGCGAAGTCCGCTGTACGATGCAACGGCTGATCCTAGATTTCCAGCTCCGACAATGATAATGCGATGCGTGTGATCTGAACCCAAAATCGCCTGGATCTTGTCAACAAGTATGACAATTTCGTAGCCGACTCCGCGCTTGCCGAACGATCCGAAATGCGTCAAGTCGCGTCTGATTTGAGCGGGGTTAATGTCCGTAAGCTCCCCAAGCCTCGCCGACGACACTGTGTAGCAGCCATCTTGGCGTAGTTGAATGAGGACGCTCAAATACAACGGAAGACGCTCGATGACGCCTTCGGGAATGCGGTCTTTGTCGATCGATGTCACGGCGGGTCCAGACTGCCAGGAAAGAACGTTTCAATCGTAACAATAGTTACAAACGGAAACAAGCATTTCCGCCAGACGACGACCCTGATCCCGGCAAGTGTGCTAGAACGCAGCTCCATCGAGTGCCGTCGCGCACTGACATTCACGGGCGGCCGGTAGCGCCGGGATCATCGAGTAGAGCAGGTCTTTCACCTTCTGATTGTTCTCATTGAACACACGTACCACTTCGTCGTTTGTGACAGGCTCCGCGCCTTCGGCGCCGGCGTCATGATCGGTGATCAGGGAGATATTGCAGTAGCAGATTTCTAGTTCGCGCGCGAGATAGCACTCAGGATACTGGGTCATATTGATGACCTCCCAGCCCTGAGCCGCAAACCACTTGGACTCAGATCGAGTGGAAAACCGGGGGCCTTGAATGACAACGACCGTCCCGCTGGGATGGACGGTGATACCAAGTCCACGGCTCTGGTCAATCGCCACTTGACGCATCACAGCGCAATAAGGATCGGCCGCGGAAACGTGAGTAGTGATTGGGCCGTCAAAGAACGTGTCCTTGCGTCCCCACGTACGATCGACGAACTGATCGCAAATCACGAAATCACCAGGCTCGACGTGCGCCTGAAGGGATCCGCAGGCATTGGGGCCGATGATGCGCTGAACCCCGAGTTCCTTCATCGCCCACAAGTTCGCACGATAATTGATCATGTGCGGCGGCAGCGAATGATCCTTCCCGTGCCGAGGGAGGAAAGCGACCGAGCGACCGCCGATCTGCCCGACCATGACAGGTGATGAAGGCGACCCGTAAGGTGTGTTGACCTTCTGCTCGCGCGGGTTATCGAGAAGCTCGTAAAAGCCGCTGCCCCCGAAAACGCCGATCTCTGCGCGAAGCTGATCCATGGAACTCTCCTAACATCGGGGCACTGCAGCCGATTGAATACTCACTTCTGACGATTGTAGAACATCGCGGACGCTAGGGGGCTAGGCGGGAACGCTCGCACATTGGAAGTCCTCCTCAGCGCGACCATGACGCTCACTCTCTGCGGACGCGGGGGCATAGAGCGGACGTCGGAACAGGTTTTGTGCGTCTGTCCAGCGCTCATCCAAGGCTGTTGCGCCTGTTGTCAGCTCAGAAAACCCAGTGGCCTTGGCGTCGAGATTGTCGGCGTGGTGCAGCAGGAGGGCCTCAATCGTGGATGGCCGCTTGGGCGAACCCCACTCGAGCTCTCCGTGATGCGAGAGCATCGCATGAGTCAGGCGCGTGAGGAGGCCCGGCTGAACCGGCACTTTGAGGCGCTGGACGGCCTCGTGGAGCCTACGCTCGCCGAGAACGACATGTCCGATCAAGCGCCCTGCGTCGGTGTACTCGATACCCGTGTCCCACGAAAGCTCGTCGACCTTGCCGATATCGTGCATGAGGGCAGCCGTGACCAGCAGATCGCGATCCACGTCATCGTACACAGACGCAAGCATGCTGCAGATCTTAGCCACAGACACGGAATGCGCCACCAGTCCGCCAAGGTGAGCGTGGTGATTGGCTTGCGACGCGGGACAAGCCGAGAACCGCCCGAAGAAGACCTCATCGCCAAACACCGCTTTGAGAGTCCGCAGTAGCCCAGGGTCCTTCACGGTCGCCGCAATGGCTCTGAACTCGGTCACCTCGGCAGCCCTGTCTCCACTCCCGGCAGCAACCATGTCTTCGGCATCATAGGAGCGAGCTGGGCTCAGTGACTCCAGCGACACCCTCTTGTTGCCCCTGAAGCTCGTGATACGACCCGAGACGCGGACGACAGTTCCTGATGGAATTGCGGTTCCGGAAGCGTCCGGCCGAAACCAGACTCCCGCAATCACTCCCGAACGGTCAGCGAGCTCAATGGTGAGATAGGCCTCTCCGGC
>JAURYZ010000129.1 GCA_030653635.1 Coriobacteriia bacterium
GGTGCTTGAGTCGGCCCCCAAGGCGAAGCTGACTGCCAACGGCGACAGCATCTGTAGTGTCACCTACTATGGCGGAGCGAGCGCCATTTCTTGGCCGATTCGCACCGCGATTGTGAACACCGTCTACTTGATCCGCAAGTAGCGCAACACTGCGACGGAGGCTCCATGGCAATCGAAGATATCCCAAAGACAATCTGGTGGGAGGACGACAAGGTCCGCATGGTGGACCAGTCGCGCCTTCCGCTCGTGGGCGACATCCTGGAGTGCGATACAGCAGGTGGCGTCTGCGTGGCGATCAAGTCGATGGCGGTGCGTGGAGCACCTGCGCTCGGCGTAGCGGCAGCGCTTGCTGTAGCGGCGTGGGCTTGGAACGAGTCAGGCGAGCTTGAGACCGATGAGGGATTCTTCGCAACGCTTGAAGATGTCGTGCAGGAGATCAAGGAGTCACGGCCCACGGCTGTGAACCTGCAGTGGGGGGCCGAGCGCATGCGCCGGCTTGCCTATGCGAACGAAGGTCTTCCGCTTGACGAGCTGCGCAAGCTGCTGGTCGACGAAGCCATTGTGATGGTCGAGCAGGACGAGGAGCGCAACCGGGTGCTGGGCAAGAACGGCGCCGAGCTGCTCGAAGTCGGCTCTCGCATCCTGACCCACTGCAACGCAGGCTCGCTGGCGACCGCATTCTACGGCACGGCGCTCGGCGTCGTGTTCGCCGCGCACGAGCAGGGCAAGATCGACCATGTGTGGGTCGACGAGACCCGTCCTGTCATGCAGGGCTCACGTCTCACGACGTGGGAGCTTATGATGGCCGGCATCCCCTGCACGCTCATTACCGACAGCATGGCCGGAAGCGTCATGAATCTGCGCGACGAGAACGGCAAGCCGTTCGTGGATGCCGTCATCGTGGGCGCGGACCGCATCGCCGCCAACGGAGATGTCGCCAACAAGATCGGCACCTACTCGCTCGCGATCCTCGCGCACGAGCACGACATCCCGTTCTATGTCGCCGCGCCTACGTCCACGCTTGATCTCCTGATAGACAATGGATCCCAGATCCCGATCGAGCAGCGCGCTCCCGAGGAAGTCACCGGCGTTGGCTGGTCCGCCGTGTTCGAGTCGCCTTCACAAGAGGCCACTCGCGCGCTGGACGCGATCACCGAGAAGGGGCCGCACGCATTCGAACTGACGCGCGGACATCATCTCTCTGTCGTCCGAAAGGGCGGGGCGTTCCAGTTCGATGGTTGGGCGCGCATCGCTCCGCTGAACGTGCCGGTATTCAATCCGTCCTTCGACGTGACGCCCGCCAAGTACATCACCGCAATCATCACCGAGCGCGGCATCGCTCGCCCTGACTTCGAGACCTCTCTCGCCATCTTGGCCATGGGCTCTGGTTCGCGTCACGAACTTGAGATCGACTAAAGGCCCTTGCGGCCTGACGGGAGCATGAGCTCATGAGTGTGCTGGGCCTTGTGGAGACGATCCTCGGATTCGTGGGGATCGTCGCCATCGGCTGGATTATGAAGCGCACCGGCGTGCTCAAGGCCCAAGATGTGCGCCCGATAAACGCGCTCATCATCTACGTGGGCCTGCCCGCGATGATCTTTCGGGCCGTGCACGGAGCGGCGCTCGGGTCAGATCTGGTGCTCGTAGCAGCCGTGGCGTGGGGCGTGTTCGTGGTCACCGCGCTGCTCTCATGGGCCATCGCACGCGCACTGAACCTCCCACGCTCGATTGCCGGAGGATTCATCCTCGCGGCCGCACTGGGCAACACCGGCTACATCGGCTATCCGATCTCCGAGGCGCTCCTGGGCGACACGGGACTCGTGCGCGCGATCTTCTATGACGTATTCGGGACGGTCGGCGCGCTACTTCTGGTCGGACTGTTCATCGCGCAGCGATTCTCAGATTCCGCCGAGGAACCGAGCATCAACCCGCTGCGCGAGGCGCTCGCCTTTCCGGCCGTGATTGCGCTGGCCTTGGCACTTGTCCTGCGCCCCGTGGCGGTTCCGGAACTGGTAAGCACCGGGATAGACGCGCTTGCTAACATCGTGGTGCCGCTGATCATGGTCTCTGTGGGTCTGTCGCTGAAGTTCTCCAGCATCCGGCGTCACGCCGCTCCACTGGTGTTTCTTGGTGTGCTTCGCCTGGTCGCGGCACCTCTGGTCGCGTTGGGCATCGGTTCGCTTGCACTGTCTGATCATGAGGCCCTTCGGCTCGTGGTTCTGGAGGCGGGAATGCCTTCGATGATGTTGACTCTGGTGATAGGCGCGCGTTTCCGGCTCGATACTGACTTTATCGCGGGGGCGATCCTCGTCACGACGCTAGCATCGATACTCTCGATTCCTTTGATGCAGGTGCTCGTCGGGTAGGGTAGGCCTCGCGATCTTGGGAGGCACCGCTGCTCGACGCATTGCTCGAACTCATTGCGCCCACTCGTTGCGCGGGTTGCGACCTTCCCGGAGCGGTTCTGTGTGAGCGCTGTCGCGCCGCTGCCAGGAGCATCGATGCGCGCTGGGCCTGTCCGCATTGCGGAGCGCCGTTCGGCTATCTCACGTGCCCCGAGTGTTGGAATCGTGAGCTCACTTTCGAGGCGGCGATTGCCTTGGGTGTGCTCGAACGTCCC
>JAURYZ010000133.1 GCA_030653635.1 Coriobacteriia bacterium
TCCTATACCCGCTCTGTGGAGACATGCGCACGATGCCCGGACTGTCCAAGACCCCGGCAGGCGATCAGATCGATATCGACGAGCACGGCAACGTTGTAGGCCTGTTCTAGTCCGCCCGTGACGACGCTTACGAAAAGAGACCGGTCCGATGCCAAGGGTGACCTTTACCCCAGACGACGTCATTGTGGACGTGCACTCAGGAGAGAATCTCCTGCGCGCGGCCATGATGGCGGACGTCCAGGTGACGGCCACCTGCGGCGGCGACGGAACCTGCGGCAAGTGCCGCGTAATCATCGAACAGGGCGCGGCTGACGCAATACCGTCGACACGCCTTTCCAAAGAGCAGCTTGCCGAGGGCTCGGTGCTGGCATGCCTGACCCATGTCACAGAAGACGTCGTGGTCAGGATCCCAGCCCAGTCCCGTCCCGGGAGCGTGCCTTCGACGCACGGCCGTCGCGCCGCAGCACCCCTCCTAAGCGCCGAGGAACACGCCGCACGGATACCAAAGCACAAATCGCGGCCGGTCGCGAGTAAGTACTACCTGGAGCTGCCGCGACCGGACCTGAGCGACAACGCTGACAGCGTCTCGCGGCTCAAGGGCGCGCTGCGTCGCGAACACCGCATCACCACCACCGCGATGTCGCCTGAGGCGATTCGGCAACTACCGCTAGCCTTGGTCCAAGGCGAATGGAAGGTCACCGCGCTCGTGCTCGAGATACACCGCGCGACCCCGCTCGTGATCGGAGTCGAGCCCGGCGACACCACCGCGCACCAGCACACAGTGGCCGTCGATGTGGGAACAACGAGCGTCGAGGTCGCACTCATCGACGTGACGACCGACACGGTGCTAGCTCAGCTCTCTGAGTACAACCGTCAGGTTTTGCTGGGTGCCGATGTGATCACTCGCGTGATCGCAGGCAGTTCACCGGCCGGACTGGCTCAATTGCAGGGATTGATCGCCGAGACGATCACGCATCTGGTCAACGAAGTGTGCGACATGGCCGCCGTAAGTCCTGAGAGTGTCGATGCATACGTGATCGCAGGCAACACGGTCATGACCCATCTGCTCTTCGGCATCTCCCCTGCGAGCATCCGCACAGAACCGTACGTGCCGGTGACCACACAGTTCCCGCTCGTGGCCGCGCACGATCTAGGTCTTCCCGGAAGCCCCGTCGCGATGGTTGTTGCGATACCTTGCCCCGCCAGCTGGCTCGGCGGCGACATAGTCGCCGGCGTGGTCGCTGCCGGAATTCCATGGACCGATCGGCTGACGCTGTTTGTGGATATCGGGACCAATGGCGAGATCGTTTTGGCCAACCGTGAATGGATGATCGGATGCGCGTGCTCGGCCGGACCCGCGTTCGAGGGCGCCGGGATACTGCACGGCATGCGCGCGGCTGACGGCGCAATTGAGCACGTTCGCATCGACGACAAGACGCTCGAGCCCGCGATACTGACCATCGGCAACGTGAAGCCGCTCGGCATCTGCGGCAGTGGGCTCATTGACTGCGTCTCGGAGCTGTTCTTGACCGGGGCACTTGGCCGAAACGGCAAGTTCATGCCGCTGGCGGAAAATTCGCTACGGTTTCGCGAGGGTGAGCGGGGCCCGGAGTTCGTACTCGTTGATGCTCAAGACAGCGCAACCGGCAACGCGATCGTGCTGACCGAGACCGACGTGGAGAGCCTGATGCGCGCGAAGGCCGCGATCCACGCCGGCATCGATGTGCTCGCGGAGTGTGTGGACGTGGAAATCGACCAGATCGAGGAGGTCGTGGTCGCAGGTGGATTCGGCCACTACCTGGATCTGGAACGTGCGATGGTCCTCGGCATGTTGCCTGAGCTGCCGCTGGCACGCTTCGCATTCATCGGCAATAGCTCATTGATAGGAGCCCGGCGCGCCGCCACGTGCGGCGAGATGCTCAAGAAGGCCCACGACGTGTCCGAGATGCTCACCTATGTCGAGCTGTCCGTGAATGTGGGATTCATGGACCTGTACATGTCCTCGTTATTCCTACCCCACACCGACCTTACGAGGTTCCCCCGTTCCGAGGCGCTTCTCAGCAGACGTTCCGGCGCAATGGAGGCGAAGTAGCATGGCATTCACCATCGCACTGGCCGGCAAGGGCGGCACGGGCAAGACGACCACGGCGGCACTCACTGTCCGCGCATTGCGCGAGCTGGGCGCCAAGACCGTTTTGGCCGTGGATGCCGACCCCAACGCGACACTGCACGAAGCGCTCGGCGTCGAAGTCGAATGCTCGGTCGGCGAGATCACCGAGGAGATGCTGAACTCTGCCGAGGCCACTCCGGGCGGCATGAGTAAGGATGCCTGGATGGAGTACCACATCCAGCGCTATGTGGTGGAGGATCCCGAGTTCGATCTGTTGTCCATGGGTCGTCCAGAAGGCGCCGGCTGCTACTGCTACGCCAACAACCTCATCCGCAGTTGCGTGGACGACCTGTCGCGCAGCTACGCCTACGTGGTCATGGACAACGAAGCTGGTCTCGAACACCTGTCGCGCCGCACGACACGCGACGTAGACATCCTCTTGATCGTGTCCGATCCGAGTCTGCGCGGCGTGCGCACCGCTCAACGCCTGAGCGAGCTGGCCGATGAGCTCGGGATCGGGATCGGCGCACGCTACCTCGTCATCAACCGCGCCTCACCATCGCTCGATCCCGCGCTCCTGACCGCCGTCGAGACGTCCGGTCTTGAGCTTCTGGGCGTGGTACCCACCGACGAGAACATCGCTGTATGCGATCTGGCCGGCAAGGGCCTGTTTGATCTGCCGGCGGATTCACCAGCACTCATACGTGTCAAAGACATGATCCACGCCGCTGTTCCGGCGTTTCAGCATGCATCCACCTGACGACCGACGCTCGACATCCTGTATGGAGGTACCGATGGCAGCACGCATCATCAGTGGAACCGAGATCTCGGCAAAGCGACTCGACCGACTGACTGAACGGGTCACGAAGCTCAAGGCCGCCGGGGTGACTCCCGGCCTCGCGGTCGTGATCGTAGGCGAGGATCCGGCGTCCCAGGTCTACGTCCGCAACAAGGAGAAGGCCTGCGCACGCGTCGGCATCTTTTCGGAGAAAATCGAACTGTCGACCTCGGCCACGCAAGATGAGCTTCTCGCGGTAGTAGCGATGCTCAATGCGCGCACCGATATCGATGGGGTGCTCGTCCAGTTCCCCCTGCCCGATCACCTGAACGAAGACGAGGTGATTGAGGCCATCAGCGTAGACAAGGACGTTGACGGGTTTCACCCAGAAAGCATCGGCAGGCTCGTAGTCGGCAAAGAGACATTCGTGTCGTGCACTCCCGCAGGGGTAATGGTGCTGCTCGAGGAAAGCGGCGTGGTGCTTGAGGGCAAGAACGTCGTGGTCGTCGGACGCAGTCACAACGTGGGTAAGCCTGCCGCGCTTCTGTGCCTCGAGAAGAACGCGACGGTGACCATCTGCCACTCGCGCACCGAGGATCTCGCTGGACACGTGGGCAGCGCCGAGGTGTTGATCGTGGCCGTCGGGCGCCCCGAGATGATCAAGGGCCAGTGGATACGTGAGGGTGCCGTCGTGATTGACGTGGGCATCAACCGACTGGCCGACGGCCGGCTCGTGGGAGACGTCGAGTTCGAAGAGGCCAGCAAGCGCGCTTCAGCAATCACCCCAGTTCCGGGCGGTGTCGGACCTATGACGGTCGCGATGCTCATCGAGAACACCGTCCATGCCGCCGTCCGCCATGCGGGCATCACGTGATGGGAGCGAGATCATGACGTTTCAGGAGCCTATCGAGAAGATGAGTGGGCGCATCCGCGAGCTCACGCTTGGCAGCGGAGACGGGGCGTGCTCGGTAGGTGGGCAAAACGTCCTTTCCTTCTATGCCTGGGAAGGTGACATGCCGCACCCGCCGGTCATAGCCATGGAGGTGTACGACGTGGCCCCCGTTGAGTGGCCTGAGTCGCTGCTCACGGCCTTCGGTGACGCACTGTCCGATCCCGCTGCTTGGGCCCGCGCATGCGTCGAAGAGCACGGTGCGCGCCTCATCTGCATACAACTGGCAGGCACTGACCCTAATGCCGCGGACCGCTCGGCCCAAGATGCCGCCGAGACGGTGAAGGCCGTGGCAGACGCCGTGGGTGTGCCGTTGCTTGTGTACGGGAGCGGCAACGCCGACAAGGATGCCGAGGTGCTTAAGCTGGTGGCCGAGGTCATGGCCGACAGACCGTGCGCGATCGGTCCCGCAACCGAGGACAACTACAAGCCGATCGCAGCCGCAGCGCTAGCCTACGGGCATGTCGTCATCGCCGAGACACCCATCGACGTGAACATGGCGAAACAGCTCAACATCCTGATCACGCAGGTGGGCCTGGGGTCCGACCGCATCCTCATCGATCCGTCGGTCGGTGCGGTGGGATACGGAGTCGAGTATGCCTTCACCGTC
>JAURYZ010000134.1 GCA_030653635.1 Coriobacteriia bacterium
CAGCGCCGCCGCTGCCGCAGCCCAATCCTCACGGGCCGACCTATACTCCCCGAGCCTTAGGACCGCGTCAGCGCCACAGTACCTATCCAAGTACTCACTGTGTCGGGATGGCTGGAGGAGCGATTGGTGCTCATGTTGGCCGTGCAGATCCACAAGTGGACCAAGAGCCTCCGCCAAGGCACCAACGGTAGCCATCTCCCCATCAAGCGTGCACTTGGAGCGCCCGTCTGAGGATACCCGGCGTTTGGCGAGGATCTCGCCCGCAGGCAGGCGCATGCGACCCTCGACGACTGCTTCCGTTGAGCCGGCGCGAACCCATGTCGAATCAGCGCGCTCCCCGACCAATAGTTTGAGAGCTCCCACAAGCGCCGTTTTGCCTGCACCGGTCTCGCCAGTGAGCACGGTCATGCCAGGGCCGAACTCGAGCCACACATCTTCTATAAGGGCAAGGTTGCGAACGTGGAGTTCCTCGAGCATCTCAGCCTCCGAGGAACTCTCGCCGTACGACCTCGAAGAACTCGTGGCCGTCGAGGCGGACGAGCAGCGCATCGGAGTCGCTCCTACTTACGACGATGTGCTCGATCTCTCTGCGACACGGCGTCACGTCGCCATCGATCTGTAGGCAAGCGTTGCGCCTGGCGGCATCGGGCAATGTCAAGGTGACCACGTCCGATGGGCCTATGACAAGCGCCCGAGCAGAAAGGATGTGCGGCGCGACCGGTACGACGACACAACAGCCGACAGACGGAGATACTATCGGTCCGCCCGCAGACAGGGCATATGCAGTAGATCCGGTCGGAGTCGCGACTATCACTCCGTCACAACGCATCGTCTGGACCACTTGTTCATTGATGGAAATCTCGATCTCGACTACCCGGCCGCTGGCTCCGCGAACCAGGGCCACTTCGTTGAGTGCGCGGTAACGGCCCACTTCCCTGCCGCCCATCTGCACCTGGACCTCGAGAGTCGCTCGACGCTCGATGCACACATCGCCCGCGAGCGCCGAGACGATAGCGGGGCGCAGATCCTCAGAGGATGCACCAGTCAGGAACCCAAGCTTGCCGAAGTTGACCCCCAGAATCGGCGATTCGGTCGCGCCTAAGACATGGACCGCCTTGAGGATGGTCCCATCGCCGCCCAGGGCTACGACAAGCCCGGGTTCGCCCAAATCGGAACGCGCGACTCCACAGGATTCCAGGCCCACCGAAGCAGCGTCCTTTGCAATGAGAACGGGATCCAGTCCCTGCGCCGTCAGCCACGTCACAAGCTCGACCGCCGCCTGTACCGCAGCGGGATTGGACAAGTTGGGAACAAGCAGTACTCGCAAGGCTCAGACCCCCAAGCTCTCTCTCGCAGCATGTACAACTGCGGTCGGATCGATGGTTGCACCCGGACCGAATGACTTAGCCCACAGCCAGAACTCAATGTTACCCTCAGGGCCCGTGATCGGCGACCAGGCCAAACCATGCACGAATAGCCCTTCCGCTCGAACTTGAGAGACGACCGTCTCCAACACGTCGATGTGCGTCGATGCGTCGCGCACGACCCCTTTCTTACCAACACGACCTTTCCCTGCCTCAAACTGCGGCTTAACCAACGCCACAAGCAGGCCATTTTCGTTCAGAAGATCGATGAGCTGAGGTAGAATCTTCGAAAGCCCTATGAAGGAGACGTCGACCACGGCGATATCAAATGGCGCGCCAAGCTCAGCCGGGTCCGCACTCCTGATATTCGTGCGCTCGAACGTCGTGACGCGAGGATCTTGGCGTAGTTGCCACGCGAGCTGGCCGTAGCCGACATCGACTGCCGCTACGCTCACAGCACCGCGCTGCAGCAGACAATCAGTGAATCCACCCGTCGATGCACCCACGTCGATCGCCCGCATTCCGGTGGGGTCAATCCCAAAGGAGTCGAGAGCGCCTGACAGTTTGGTTCCACCCCGCGAGACGAACCGATCGACCTCGGAGATCTGAAACTCCGTGTCCTCGGCAAGTTGTTCGCCAGCCTTGAAGACCACACGATCCCCGATTCGCACCTGCCCGGCGATGATCGCCGCCTTGGCGCGCTCTCGAGATTCGAAAAGGCCCCTCTCAGCGAGCAGGACGTCGGCACGGCGTCGAGTCATCTACCACTCTTTCCATACTCGATGCCCGGTCAAGTCCGTCCAACCTGCCTCGTATCGCAGCCCGAATGCCGTCGGGAGTCAAGCCTATCTCGGCGAGCAACTCGTTCATCGCTCCATGGGTCACAAAACAGTCGGGTACCGACAGTCGCAGTACCGGTGTTCTGGCGTCAAGATCGGACATACTCTCCAGCACAGCTGAGCCGAATCCTCCGCAGCCCGTATTCTCCTCAACAGTCACGACCAGGCTGTGAGCGGAGGCCGCCCACGCCACCATTTGAAGATCAATCGGCTTGACCCAACGCATATTGACCACGCTCGCAGAGATGCCATCCTCGGCCAGCAGAACTGCAGCTGCCTCAGAGACTCCCACCATCCGACCGACGGCGAGAATGGCGACATCCGACCCCTCCCGGCGAATCTGCGCACGTCCCGCCTCCAGCACAACAGGGTGCTCCGGCATTTCCACCCCTGCGGCGGATCCTCGCGGATACCTGATGGCCACAGGGCTCTTGCTGAGAAGCGCAGTGTGCAGCATGTTCGCGAGTTCTGCCTCGTCAGCCGGCGCCATCAGCATGAGATTGGGGATGCTGCGCAGATATGTCAGATCGAAGACCCCATGATGCGTGGGCCCGTCTTCACCCACAAGTCCGGAACGATCCAAGCAAAACACCACCGGCAGATTCTGCAGCGAGACATCCATGATGATCTGGTCGTACGCGCGCTGCAGGAATGTTGAGTAGATAGCCACGACCGGGTGTCGGCCCCCAAGGGCCATGCCCGCAGCCAAGCCCACCGCGTGCTGCTCTGCGATTCCCACATCGAAGAAACGATCGGGATACCGCGCGGCAAAGGTGTCAAGGCCCGTACCCGTCGGCATGGCAGCAGTGATAGCAACGATGGTCTCGTCGCGCTGTGCCTCCATCATGAGGGCCCGACTGAATGCCTCGGTGAAACTAAGTGCTCCTTCAAAGCTCTCCGCGACGCCTGTGTCTACGGAGAAGGGGCCGATACCGTGGAATGCGTCGGGCCTATCCTCGGCATGTGCGTATCCGGTGCCCTTGCGGGTCACTGCATGAATTATGACAGGACCATCGACCTGCTTGGCCCGGGTAATGGCGTTCTGCACTGCGGAAACGCTGTGCCCGTCAATCGGACCCACGTACTTGAGTCCGAGCTCTTCGAAGAGCATCCCAGGCACGAGAAGCTGTTTGACGGAGTCCTTCGCGGCTTCGCCGGCCGCCACCATCACAGCGCCGAGTCGGGTGCGACCTAGGGCCGACTCGACATCATCTCTCAGCCGGTTATACCGAGGATCGAGTCGGACGCGCGCCAGATAGCTGGCCAGTGCGCCAACGTTCTCCGCGATGGACATCTCGTTGTCGTTCAAAACGATGACGAGTCTAGTTCCAAGATGACCGATGTGATTGAGCGCCTCGAAGGCCATGCCTCCGGTCATCGAGCCGTCGCCGATAACGGCGACGACACTCTCGTCACCGCCCACAGCATCTCGCGCGCAGGCCATCCCAAGCGCGGCTGAGAGCGAATTGGACGCATGACCGGTATCGAAGACGTCATAGGGGCTTTCGCTGCGCTTGGGAAACCCGCAGACTCCGCCGTACTGACGCAACGATGCAAAATCACCCGACCGGCCCGTCACCAGCTTGTGCACATAGGATTGATGGCCGACGTCCCAGATGATCTTGTCGGCGGGGCAATCGAGCGCCCGGTGCATGCCCAAGGTCAACTCAACGACACCGAGATTTGGTGCAAGGTGCCCACCGGTGACCGAGACGGTCTGAATCAGCTGCTCGCGGATCTCTGAGGCCAAACGAGTCAACTGGCCCTCGTCCAACCCGCGTAGGTCAGCCGGTGAGTGTATGGAGTCCAGAATGCGCTGGGGACTCAAAGACTACCCCTTGTCGGTTGCAGGTGAGCGGCGGAAAAGGCGACGCCCATACTCAAGCATACTTCGAGCCGACTCGGAGCAACAAGGACGGCGCGTGCCCGTAACCCTCGCGTTACGCTTCGAGCGCGGCGTCGTCGACATTCTCAAGCGGCGCGCCATCGACGATAGGCGGCGGACTCTCTGCTTCTGGCGAAGACTCCCCGAGTCCAGCCGCTGCGTCCTCGTCATCTGTCGCGAGCGCTTCTGTCGACGAGGACTTGAGATCTGGAGCGTCAGACGACTGCTCAGTCACGACACTGCGCCACTCGGTGTGGTCAGACAGTTCCGTGCATACGTTGGCCAGCCGCACGCCTTCCTCGAGCAAGTCGAGGCTCTTCTCCAGCGAGGTGTCCTTCTTGCGCACCTGTGTGACGATCTCCTCAAGGCGCGTGCGCGCAGAGGAGAAACTATGTCGCTCGTCAGCCATCTTCGCCTTCCGGATCCGGGTGTGCGATCGCGTACTGTTCAGCAAGCTTGCCGAGGA
>JAURYZ010000145.1 GCA_030653635.1 Coriobacteriia bacterium
GCCTCGATGCCGCCGGGAGCCACCAGATAATCGTCTGAAAAGCCGAGGATTGTCTGAGACAGGTTCTCCCCCTCGGTGTCTGTCGCGATGATCTTGGCGCCCTGCGCCTCTGCGAGTGACAAGAACGGCTCGGGAAGCGCGGCAGCCTTGAGCTTGCCTGCCATGAGCAGCTCAAAACGTACCGGAACCTTCTTGACCTCCTCGGTGGCGACCTTGTCGGCCGGGACGCCGGCCTGTCGCATAAGACCGTCGAGCACGTACTCCTGGATCGTGCTTGAGGAGGTGCCGACCGGCACTCCGGCAAGCGCGCCGAGGCCCTGATATGCGGAGTCGGCGGGAACGGCGATCCCAAAGCGGCCCTCGGCGGGTGTTGCGCCAAGCATGATCGTGCCGATGGTCACGCTTGAGCCGCCTTGCTCTAGGAGTGCAGCCGCAATAATATCGCCCATGAACGCGTCGATCTCACCCGCGGTGAACGCCGCATCGCGCTCAGCGGCCGCCTGAAAGTTCACGAAGCTGACATCGAGGCCGGCATCAGCGAACAGGCCCTCCTTGTCGGCAACCCACAATGGCAGGCTGTCCTCGGTCGGAAGCACGCCGATGCGTATGGCGGAAAGCTTGACGGGCTCCTCGGCAGCGGGGGTCTCGGAAGTCTTGCTCGCGCAACCGGCGAGCAGGCTCATGCTCAAGACAAGCACGGCGAAGCCTGCGATGGTTCGGCGGAAACGTGACATGGGCAATCCAATCGTCGGGTGCGTTCGAGCCTTCCTTGGCCGGCCTGCCCGCGAAGCGAGCGGCCGACGTTTTGCTAGCAGGATGGGCAGATCGGACGACGCAGGCGAATCTCATCGCGCGACGGGATGCCGGAAAAGCCAGCCACCGCTGAGCCCGAATCATCCACAAGCTTGCCCACCGCGATGTCATAGATCGCGAAGGAATGACGCTGATAGAAGTACATAAGCGGGATGTCGTCGTTCGAAACGCCGACGCGGATGCACTGGATGCCGTGCTCGCGCGCGTATGCGGTCGAAGCTCGCAACAGTGCCGAGCCCACGCCGTGGCCCTGGAACTCGGGATACGCTGACAGCAGCACAATCACGAGCTCCCCGCCGTCGATTGCGAGCGAGAGCAGCCCGGCGAGCTTGCCATCGACCTCGGCTATGAGGTTCACACCCCGCATGACGTCGAAGGTCTTGCCGAACGTGTCGACCTCGACCTCGCCTAATGCCTTGTCACAGATTGCCTCTATGGACGACTTGTCGCCACGGCGCGCCTCGCGCACAACGAACGATTGATCGGTGTCTGGCTGGTGCTCCGCACACGTGATGGTCATGCGCGCTTCGTTCAACGGCAGATCGCGGTCGCACTGCGGACAGCGGTACTGCGGATAGGGTAGATCGAACTGGTCCTTCACGTATCTATCGCCTCCAAGTGAGCGCATGTCCAAAAGCGCCTTCCTTTATATCGCGTACACGCTCCAAGCGCACCACCACTGACCGGACAGGGGCCGCCCGCACCACGTCGGCGCCTGCGCTAGAATCCCTGTAGACAGCATTCGCCCCATCACTCCCCTCACCTGCCGAGGAGCCCATGAGCCACTCGATACCGCATCTGTCCGCACATCCACTCGCGCCGAGTGCGCTCGCTGCGGCCGAGATACTCTACACGGACCTGGACGGCACTATGCTCGGCCTGGGCGGCTCGCTGCTCGTGGACGCCGACGCGCAGCCGTCGCTTGCGACAGCGGCCGCGATTGTGGACGTCAACCGTGCCGGGCTTGAGGTCGTCGTGTGCTCAGGTCGCAACCGCATCCAAATCGCCGAGATCGCCCGGCTCTGCGGCTGGCGCGGCTTCATCGCCGAGCTCGGCTGCGTCGTGGTCCCCGACCGCGGCGACGATCCGATCTTTCGCACGGGCGTGTGGGGCCCCGACGCTCTGCGCGCAGGCGAGACGCCATTCGAGGCAATCGAACGCGCAGGCGCTCTTGATGCGCTGCGCCAAGCGTTCCCCGGCAAAATCGAGAACCATGCGCCATACCACCTGAACCGCGAAGCGACGCACGTCTTGCGCGGCTCGCTCGACGTAGTGGCAGGCCAGACCGTGCTCGACCACCTTGATCTGGCCATCTGCCTCGTGGACAACGGCATCATCCACCCGCTTTCCACCACGCTCACCGACGTTTCCGAGGTCCACGCATATCACCTCATGCCCGCCGGTGTCTCCAAAGCAGGCGCACTTGCCGAGGACCTCGCCCGACGCGGTCTGACCCGCGCAAACGCCCTGTCGATTGGCGACTCGGCCTCCGACGTGAAGATGGCCGAGGAGACCGCGCTGTGCGTCGTCGTGGGCCAGGCGACCCAGGATGCTCGGGTCTGCGAGGCCGCAGCGGCATACGACAACGTGGCCGCCACGACCGCACGTCGCGGAGACGGCTGGGCCGAGTTCGCGGCGGCGTGGATCGCTGCCCGCCGGGGCTGATACGGGCTCGAACCGGCGCCTTTCCTCGGCAGATATGGGTTGATGTGGGTTGATGTGGACACGCCCGGGATTTGCGGGATGACCTGCTTGGGCGTACAATTCGTCTGCTCACCTCGAAGCGAGTTTGATCAGGCGAGCGTTGACATTCGATCACGCAGGCTTCGTCCGTTACGGTGCGGCTCCTGTTCGAACACAGGCCACTGCCCGGAAATGTCGAGAGACGCCAATGGGTAGAACAGCCCTTGCCGGATTAAGGCGAAGGCTAAGGTGGCTGGGCTTTGCAGGCGGGACACCTCCCGCTGCGTCCCGCGCATAACGCCGCGGGCGCGCCCTACGTCGGACAGTGCCTAATCCTCGACGAGGGAGGGAGTCGCGGGGCGTTGGGCCGAGATCTAATCGGCCTTGTACCTGTTCCCGCGCGAAGTGCGCCCTTTTGGGTGCGCTGCCCGCTCCTCGTCCCCTCACGGACGCAGGGGCGTTTTTCGTTTGTCAGGTACGGGTCCCCGCACACGACCTGCCGGCCGTGGACGCACTCACGCGTCTGCGCCTTCATTCCGGAAGGGAGGGAGCAGCCATGATCTACCTGTCCCAGATGCTGGGCAAGCCCGTCCTTGATGCGGACGGCACCGATATCGGCACCATCAGCGACATCGCAATCGCCACGGGCGAGATCTTCCCGCGTGTGACCTCATTGGCCTTCAAGGGGCCCGAGCGCACTCCATTCATGCTGTCGTGGCGCAAGTTCGTCGAGGTGTTCGATGGCGATGCCGTCAAGCTCAACGTGCCCGCCAAAGACATCCGCTTCTCCTATCTGCAGCCCGACGAGGTGTTGCTCCATCGCGACCTGCTCAACAA
>JAURYZ010000166.1 GCA_030653635.1 Coriobacteriia bacterium
GCTTCAAGAAGGGACGCGTATTCTTCGCTTCGAGCAACTGGAATCGGGAGTCACTGGGACGCAGGCTCGTCAAGACGGCGGTCATCTCTGAGAAGCAACTGCGCCAGGCCTTGGGCCTTCAGAAGATCCAGAAGAAGGAGAAGGCCAACAGGCGTCTTGGTCAGATACTCGTCGACGAGGGGTATTTGGATTCGCGTGTGCTTGAGGGGTTCATTCACGATCAGATCAACGACACGCTCTTCGATTTGTTCCGCTGGGAGGATGGGGAGCTTCGATTCGAGTCGGGCGAGAGTTGCGACGACGAGGACATCGGCATTTCGGTCTCCGTCGAGAACATCATCATGGAGTCTGCTCGCAGGCTTGAGCTATGGAATCGCATCCGAGTCAAGATTCCGAGCCTAGACACCCGCTTCATCATGGCGCCAGCCCCCGGCGAAAAGTCCATGGAGATCCATCTGAAACCCAAAGAATGGATGCTTCTTTGTTTCTTGCACGGTAGCCGCACCGTACGCGAACTCGTGGAGCTTACTGGATACAACGATTTCGACACTGCTAAGATTCTGTACGGGATGTACTCGGCCGGACTCATTGAACGCCTTGGAGCCACCGACGACGCTTCGCCAACGGAGTAGCTCATGGCACGCGACGGCGAAAGTCTGTCAAAGGATCTAACTCCCGAGGAGTTCGGGCGATTTCGCGATTACATCCATCAGCATTCCGGGATCTTTCTTGAGGAGCAGAAGTCCGACTCCCTGAGGATCTCGCTCATCACACGAGCGACGCGTTTCTCTTTCGACGCTCTTTCCGAGTACTACGAAATGCTCGTGAAGGATGAGGAAGAGTTCAAGGAACTCATGAACCTCGTCACGATCAACGAGACGAGCCTGTTTCGCTTCCCCCAGCAGTTCGAGGCTCTCAAGAAGTCCGTCGTGCCAGAGATCATTGAGGGCAAGTCTGGCTTGAACAGGCAGTTCAGGGTCTGGTCGGCGGGTTGTTCGACGGGCGAGGAGCCCTACACGATCGCCATGACCCTGCTCGACTCGGGCCTCGAGGGACTCGGCTACAAGGTCGAGGTAATGGGTACGGACGTGTCCACGAATGCTCTGTTGAGAGCTAAGCAGGGCATTTACCCGGCGCGAGGACTGCTTTCCGTTCCAAGTTCGGTCTCCTCTAGGTTCTTTGAGCCCACGCCACACGGTCATCGCGTCACCGATCGCGTGCGCAAACACGTGACGTTTCAGTATCACAACCTCATCAAGGAGCCATACCCGCTAGCTCTCATGGGCAATTGGGACGTCATCTTTTGCCGCAACGTGACCATCTATTTCAAACTCGAATCCACCCGCCGGGTCGTTGATAACTTCTATGAGTCACTTAATCCCGGGGGATACTTGTTCATCGGGCATTCCGAGACACTAACGAGCATCTCAACCAGGTTTGAGCCCGTTGAGGTCGGAGGCGTGTTTCTGTATCGCAAGCCGATGCCGCGTAAGGCCGGAATGTCGTCTGGCTCTTCAGTCGCTTTGGAACCCGCGCACCGGCTCAGTACCGCGCGACTTGCCGAGGAGTCGCGCAAGGTGGCGCCACGCCCCAAAGGGCTGGTTCGAGCCGAGCGAACGCCCGCCGAGCCTGTGTCTAGGCCTTCCTCACGGGTATCGAACCATCCTGAGGTAACGCAGTTGCTCGAGGCCGCCCGGCTGGCGTCGCAATCGGGACGCAACGATGCGGTGCTTGAAGCTATTGACGCGGTCAGGGCTCTTGAGCCCCTGAACGCCGAGGCCTTCCTGCTTGCGGCGTACGTGTATGCGGATCAAGGCGCCATGGATGAGGCGTTTGCGGAGTGCCATCAGGCTTTGGGTATCGACCCGCTGCTTGCGGCCGCCCGCTATGTCCTCGGAATCATTCATTTGGGACGCGGTGAGCAGACCGAGGCGATCTCGGAGTTCAAGAGCACGGTGTATACCGATTCGGGATTCGCTTTGGCGCATTTGAACCTTGCGAATCTGTACCGTGGACGAGGTGCGATCGATGACGCCTGCCGCGAGTATGAGAACACTTTGAGGGCACTATATGAGAATCCTGAGGGCCCATGGACATGGTTTCTTGGCGGGTTTCGGCCCGACCTGCTAGCGAAGACAGTCGAACGTAGTCTGATAGAGTGTCGTAAGGGCTCGAGATGATGCCTAAAGGTGTGCGCCGCTGACGGCGATATACACTGCGAACCGGCATCTGATCCGGAGGGGAGAAAGCATGGCGAGTGCTCGTATTCTTGCGGTCGATGACAGCCCGACCATTCTCGAGATGATCAAAGCGATCCTCTTGTCTGGCGGGTATGAGGTCATCACCGCGGCTGATGGCGCCGAGGCGCTTGAGACCGCTCGGGCCGAGATGCCCGATCTCATCTTGCTTGACGTGATGCTACCCAAGCTGGATGGCTATCGGGTGTGCCGACTGCTCAAGTTCGACCAGAAGTACAAAGCAATCCCCATCATCATGCTCACCGCCAAAACCGAGGAGCAGGCGATGGCGACCGGAATACGTACCGGCGCAAACCAGTACCTGACCAAGCCCATCGAGCCTGAGACCCTCTTGGCCGCGGTGGCCGAGGAGCTTTCACGGGTGCAGGGGTAGGTCAGCGACATGCCTGAATCGATCACATCACGTGTTCTCGATGCACTGGCCAATGCTGGCCTGCTGACCATCGAGCAGATCACGTCAATCACCGAGGCCGCGGCGGCTGGCGGTATTACGCCGGGCGCGGTGCTCACTTCGCGTGGCATTGTCACGCCTGCTGATGTCGAGAGCGCGATGGAAGAGGAACTCGGTATTCCTCGCGTCGACCTTTCGAGCTATGCCCCGGACGATGATGCACTACTGTTGATTCCCGTGAGTGTCGCGCGAGCACGCAACGTACTGCCGATGTTCGAGATCGAGGGCATGCTCACTGTAGCGATCGGTGATGCTATGGATGTGTTCGAGCTCGATTCGCTCTCCGCCGAGCTCGGGCTTGAGGTCGAAGCTGTCCTGTCGGACTCCGCTTCGGTCAAGGGTGCGATCCTGCAGTACTACGGGGACGTCGCAAAGGCCCCCGAGCCCGCTATCGAGACGCCTGCACAGCTCGCCGAGAGGCTGCTCGACGCCACACCAGAATCGATATTGGCCGAAGAGCCTCAAGTGGACGTCACTGATTTCTTCGAGGCGCCCGTTGAGCAGGACATTCCTGTGGTTACTGAGGCACCAGCTGCCGAGGAGCAGCCTGCGGCTGTGGAAATCCGGACCATTGAGGCCGTAGTGGAGACGGCGTCGCCCGAAGGGCCGCCGGCGATCGATCTGGATGTGCTCGCGGTGGCCGACGCTCGCAAGGTCGCCGTGCTTGTATCTGACATCCTTGAGCATGCCGTGTTGCGCGGCGCCAATCGCATTCAGTTGCTTCCATACAAAGACGACTTCTTCCTCGTCTATCGAGTGCACGGCAGGCTCGAGAAGATTGCGAGCGCTCCTTTGTCCATGCAAGGTGCCCTCGTGGAGGGATTCAAGAACTTCGCACGCCTGTCTTCGGTGCAGTCGACAAGGCCGGCGCTTGGGCGGGTTAAGTCTCGCATAGGCGACCGTGACCTTGTCGTCACGCTCTCCGCGGTGCCTACGATCGCAGGACAGCGTGTGGTCATCTCAATGGCCGCGGATAAGGCAGCGCCTCGCGGCTTGGCTGAGCTCGGGATGAACGAAGCCGAGGTACGCGCGTTGCACGCTATGGTAGAGCGAGGCAAAGGGATTTTGCTCGTTTGCGCTCCCGTGGCGGGTGGCCGTTCGTCGACCTACTACGCCCTTTTGCAGCACGCAGCCCATTTCGGCAAGACGGTCTACTCTGTAGAGCGATCGGTCGACTATGAGATCCCCGCGGTGTCCCAGGTTCTTGTGAGTCCTGGTTCCCCGGTGGGAGCAGAAGGCTACTTCGCAGCAGGCATACGTCAGGACACCGACGTCATAGCCATAGACTCGATGCAGTCCGTGGAGGACGTCCACTTGGCCGTGGAGGCCGCGGGCGTGGGCAAGCTCGTGATTGCCACCTACTCCGGCGGTGACATCGTCTCGGGCGTTCGGCGTATGCTCGACGTGGGAGTCGAGCCGGTCTCGCTGGCCTCGGCGCTTACTTTGGGCGTCGGACAGAGGCTCGTTCGCATGAACTGTCCTCATTGCTCGGTTCCCCAGAAGAGTGCGCTGGCCGATCGCATTCCCGGCGCCGAAGCGGGCACTCCATCCAAGCGTGGTTCTGGCTGCCCCGCATGTGCCAACACTGGCTTCCAGGGCGCGACCGGCATATTCGAGGTTCTGCCTTTCACCGAGCCTGTGCGCGCGCCTATTTCGCGCGGTGCTACCGCGGAGCAGATAGCGGCTTCGATGCGAGCAGCCGGTCTGCGGCCGATGGTCGCATCGGGACTGGCGAAGGTCAAAGAGGGGCATGTCAGCCCCGAAGAACTGAACCGTGTCCTACGCTTCACGGAATGATCGGGCGAACTTCAAGATGACCCCCCGCAAGAAGACACAGAAGATAGAGACGGCCACGGCTAAGGCGGACGACATAGTCGTCGCCGAACCTGAGGCTCCCGAGGCCATCGCGGAAAAGCTCGCGCTCATCGATGGCGCGGCCACCTGCGACTTGTTAGAAGACGCGGCTGAACTCGACGACACTGCTGCAGCCGAGGTGGTAATCGAGCAGATGGTGGCCTTCCACCTTGGCGGACAACGCTACTCGCTTCCCATCGGCAGTGTTCAGGAGATACAGCAGATCGTGGCACTGTCCGAGGCGCACGGCGGATCCG
>JAURYZ010000168.1 GCA_030653635.1 Coriobacteriia bacterium
AATGACCGTCAGCTCCAGCAGGTTCTCGCGCGTCTCCCCGAGAATACAAAGTCCACCATTCAGCGCTACAAAGGACTCGGCGAGATGAACCCCGAGCAACTTTGGGTCACCACTATGGATCCAAGCCACAGGACATTACTAAGGGTCACACTCGACGATGCACTAGCTGCGGAAAAAGCGTTCACCGATCTCATGGGCGACAACGTCGAGCCCCGCAAGGAGTTCATTCAGCGCCATGCGAAAGACGTGAGGTTCCTCGACATCTAGGGAGCGCGAGGCGGGAAGATGGTCGACTCATCCGGCAAACGCGCGCCACGGTTCTTCGAGCCGCCACCGTGGGAAAGCCAGCAGTCAGACGAACTTGCAGCAGCGAAGCAAGTGCGGGCAGAATCGGCAAAGGATGTACTAGCCGAGGCAGAACCGGCCAAGATCGACGAAGCCGCAATGGCTGAGATGTTGGCCAAACTAGCGGCAGAAGAGACGCACACGAATCAGGGCCTATGGCAGGCAGGTGTGGTCGCTTCGGTGGGAGTTGGTTCCATCGGGTTGATTGTCTTGATTTTTGGGTTTGTCGGCTTTGCCAGAACAGCGAAGGCGGGACCGGTCGGAGTGGCGGGCGGCGCGATACTTGTCGTGTTCGGCTTAGGAATGATCGCTCTGGCAATCTGGTTGGTAGTACGAACGCTCAAGCAGCGAGGAGTGCTCTGAAGTGGCAGAAGAAATGACAGGGACGACGATTCTCCCGATTGATATCCAAGACGAGATGCGAAAGAGCTTCCTCGAATACTCGATGTCGGTCATTGTCGCGCGTGCTCTTCCTGACGTGCGAGATGGGCTAAAGCCGGTTCACCGCCGCATCCTGTACGCAATGAATGAGTCTGGCCTGACGGCCGGCCGGGCGTACAAGAAGTCGGCGTGGACGGTCGGAGAGGTCATCGGTAAGTACCACCCCCACGGCGACTCGGCTGTCTACGACACTATGGTCCGCATGGCCCAGGACTTCTCGATGCGCGTCCCGCTCATCGATGGCCACGGCAACTTCGGTTCGGTCGACGGGGACCGTGCGGCCGCCATGCGATACACAGAGTCTCGCCTGCAGAAGATATCCATGGAGCTTCTGCGTGATCTGGATAAGGAAACTGTCGACTTCGGGCCCAACTACGACGAGTCACTCGAGGAGCCCCTGGTTCTGCCGGCTCGGTTCCCGAACCTACTAGTGAACGGCAGCGCGGGTATCGCGGTCGGTATGGCAACGAACATACCTCCTCACAACCTCGGCGAGACGATTGATGCCGTCACGATGGTCATCGAGAACCCCGAGATCACCATCGAAGAAATCATGACCGTGATGCCAGGACCGGACTTCCCAACTGGCGGCATGATCATGGGCCGCGAAGGCATATCTGATTATTTCAGCACTGGCCGCGGCTCACTCAAGGTTCGCGGTAAAGCACACATCGAGCAGACCTCGACCGGCCGGACGCGGATCATCATCACCGAAATTCCGTACACCGTGAACAAGTCAAAGCTCGTGAGCAAGATCGCGGAACTGGTTCGCGAAAAGAAGCTCACAGAGATATCCGACCTTCGCGATGAGTCCGACCGCAAAGGTATGCGTGTTGTTGTCGAGCTCAAACAAAACTGCATCCCGCAGGTCGTCTTGAACAAGCTCTACAAGCACACCCAGCTGCAGACCGGCTTTGGCGTCATCATGCTCGCGTTGGTCGATGGAGTTCCGCGCACCCTAACGGTGCTCGAGGTCCTCAAGCACTACATCGATCACCAGAAGGAAGTCATCACGAGGCGCACGCAGTACGAACTGCGCAAGGCCCAAGAACGTGCTCACATCCTCGAAGGCTACGTCATCGCGCTTGATCACATCGATGAGGTAATCAAAATTATCCGCGCAAGTCAGGACGACGCGGAGGCCAAGAGCAAGCTCATCTCACGCTTTGGTCTATCAGAGATACAGACCGACGCAATCCTTGAGATGCGCCTCCGTCGCCTGACCGGACTTGAGCGCCATAAGATCGAGGCCGAACTCGAGGAACTGCGCAAGAAGATCGAGTGGTTCACGGAGGTGCTCGGCGACGTGAATCTGGTACTCACTATCATCAAAGAAGAGATGGCTGAAGTGCGCGATAAGTTTGCGAACAAGCGCCGCACTGAGCTTGCGGGCGTGGCCGCAGACCTCGATGTGGAAGATCTTATCGCCGAAGAAGACATGGTCGTTACGATTACGAAATCCGGCTACGTGAAGCGCTTGCCGGTGGCTACATATCGCCAGCAGAAGCGCGGCGGCAAGGGTATCGCTGGGGTCAACCTCAAGGAGAACGACTTCGTCGAGCATCTGTTCATCAGCTCGACTCATGACTACGTCTTGTTCTTCTCAACCAAGGGCAAGGTCTATCGCCTCAAAGTCCACGAGCTGCCGGTAGGCTCACGCCACGCTCGTGGTACTGCAAGCGTGAACCTGCTGCCGTTCGAGCAAGACGAGAAGATAGCCGCAGTGATCACCACAAAGGAGTTCGGCGCCGAGGACTATCTGTTGTTTGCCACTCGTGAGGGCATGGTTAAGAAGACAGCGATGCAGGCATATGATCGTTCACGCCGCGATGGCATCATCGCCATCAACTTGCGTACTGGCGACGAGCTGATCTCGGTGCGTCGGGTGGCCACTGGCCAGACGGTCATGATGGTTTCGACAGCCGGCAAGGCAATCAAGTGGGACGAAGCCGATGCGCGCCCAATGGGCCGCGACACGATGGGCGTCAAGGGCATGAACATTAAGGCCGGGGAAGCGGTCCTCGGCATGGAGATAGCGCCCGATGACAGCGAGCTGTTCGTGGTTACCGAACACGGCTACGGCAAGCGCACAACCGTCGGCGAGTACCCACAACAGAAGCGCGGGGGCATGGGAGTCAAGACGATCCAAGTCACCGAAAAGAAGGGCCCGCTGGCCGGCATGAAGATTGTGCTGCCACAGCACGAGCTCATGCTGATCAGTCACGAGGGCGTGGTCATTCGAGTCAAAGCGGACGACATTTCCAAACTAGGCCGTTCGACCCAAGGCGTGAAGGTCATGAACGTGAGCAAGTCCGATTGCGTCGTTGCAATCGCTCGGGTAAGCGCGGGCAAGAAGAAGGTCAAGGCCGCAGCGGTTCCGGACGGTCAAGCCTCGCTGCTCGAGGCAGAGACCCCGGCCGCCAGCGCACTGAACGATATCGATGCTGCAGCCGAGGAGCTTGTGAGCGAGGAGTTCGAGGACGTCGGTGACGACGAGTAACCCGACACCTTCCAAAGGCGGGACCGGCCCTAAGTCCGGTCCCGCCTCGCGCGTCCAGGCCATCTTATTCGACCTGGATGGGACGCTGATAGACACAATCGAGCTCATTCTCGCGTCGTTTCGGTACGCGACCGAGAAGGTTCTCGGCGCCGCACTTTCGGACGATGTGCTTCTGAGAGATGTGGGAACACCGCTCGGCGCGCAGATGGCCGACATCTCCGCACAGCACGCCGATGAGCTGGTTCGCGTCTACCGGGAGCACAACAGCACCCACCACGACACGATGGCCGCGGAGTACCCCGGCACCGAGGCTGCTTTGCGAGGGCTCAAAGAAGCGGGCTACCCGATAGGCGTCGTGACCTCCAAGCTCAACGCGGGCGCGCTACGGGGCCTGCGATTGTTCGGCCTGGAGAGCTACATCGACTTCATCGTCGGGGCCGACGATGTGACTGTGCACAAGCCGAATCCCTATCCACTGATGCACGCGGCGGGAATCCTCGGCATTCCTCTTGAGAACTGCATCTACATCGGCGACAGCCCCCACGACATGGCGGCTGCCGTGGCAGGCGGTGCCGTATCGGCAGCGGCTCTATGGGGGCCGTTTAACCACGAGGTGGTCCTTGCCGAGCGTCCAGACTATGCGCTTTCAAACGTCGGTGATCTTCTCTTGCTTCTGGCAGGCGACGAAGCGCGCTTTCGCGCGAACCCGTAGACAAGTGAGATGAACGGGTAGAGTAACCAAGGGCAAACAGCTGACCGAAGTACTTGGAGGACCCGTGTCACGCAAGGCCAAGATCATTGCCGGTGTCGCGGTGCTTGTCGTGTTGGGAGGCGTAATCGCCGCGGTGGCACTGGGTTCTGGCGGGGCGACCGTCCAAGTGGACATCGCTAAAGCCGTGAAGCAGGATCTAGCGGTAACAGTGACGGCTTCTGGCCGTGTGGAGTCCGGGCTGCGCGCAGATGTGTTCCCTCCGACGGCAGGGACGCTATCCGAGGTTCTGGTGAAGGATGGGGACAAAGTCAGCCAGGGCGCGGTGCTTGCCCGCCTCGATACCGGCCCACTCGAGCTTCAAGTGGCTCAGGCCCAGACCGGCCTGGCCCAGGCTGAGTCTCAGCTTGTCGCGATTGACGACCAAGCACCATCCAGCGCTGATTTGGCGGCGAGCCGGCAAGGGACAAGCGCTGCATGGGCAGCGTACCAATCGGCGCTAGCGGCACGAGATGCTGTGGGGGCACAGGCCCCAAGCGCGGCGGACAAGGCCGCGGCTACGGCGGCCACCAACGCCGCATGGTCGGCATACTCATCAGCCAAGGCGGCTTATGACGGCCTGAAGGCCTCGGTTGATGCGAGCGCGATGCCGACTCCGGTCGCGCTGTCCCAGCTCGATGCAGCCAAGCTCGCCAAGGAGCAGGCCTATGCAGGCTACCTCCAAGCTAAGGCCGCTCAAGACAAACTAGGCGCATACGACCCGAGCCTCTCACAGAAGCAGACCCAAGCAGGCGTAGACCAAGGCTATGCAGCCTATCTTCAGGCGAGGGCCGCTCAGGCCAAGCTCGAGAATACGAGTCTTTCAACCCAGCGGGCTGCTGCCCAAGCGGGCGTGGACCAGGCCCGCAAGGCACTCGCTCTTGCCCAAGACAACCTTGAGAGCGCGGATCTCACAGCGCCGAGCGACGGAGTGGTGTTGTTCAATGCACTTGGGACCCCCGCGGCTGACGGTCAGACCCCAAGGCCTGCTAGGGGAGTATCGGTAGGCCCCCAGTCGGCGCCATTCACCGTGGTGGATCTAAAAGGACTCAGCTTCATGGCCGAAGTCGACGAAGTCGACGTGGACTCCATCAAACCTGACATGAAGGGCACGATAGCCCTGGATGCCTTCACGGATCGCTTTGTGTCGCAGGTCTCCCAGATCAAACCAGCTGCCACGTTCACAGCGACCGGAGGTACGGTGTTCCCGGTCTACTTTGAGCTCACCGATGCGGCCGCGAACATACTCATCGGCATGAAGGGTGACGCCAAAGTGGAGGTAAGCTCTCAAGGTGAAGCTCTGACGATTCCCGTCGAGGCGCTCTTCAGCGAGGGAGGAATCGACTACGTATACGTTCTCGATGCCGGCACCCTGAAGAAGACCGAGATCACCGTCGGTGCCACCACGGATACCCAAGTTGAAATACTGGACGGCTTGGCAGAGAGCCAGACGGTTGCGCTCTCCGGGGCGACCCAGTACACCGACGGGATGGCGGCTCAGGCCAAGTAGGCAGGGCCCAAGACCATGAACCCCGACAACGTCACGCAGACAGAGGTGGAAGATCACGCGACGAGTGAGTGCAACTCGCCGGTGGTGCTTGAGGCATCCAACGTGACGAAGACCTATGTACTCGACGAGATCGAGGTTCATGCGCTTGACGGCGTCGACCTCCAGGTGTGTGAGGGTGAGATGCTCGCCATCACCGGGCCCTCCGGTTCGGGCAAAT
>JAURYZ010000180.1 GCA_030653635.1 Coriobacteriia bacterium
GTTGGCGAGGATCGCGAGATGGCAGCGCGCATTGCTCGCCACAAAGCCGACCGCCCCGCTGGGTTTGTCACGATAGAAGCACTTGATTCGGTGGAGTGGACAGCACGGGTAAGCGACGGAGTCATGCTGCTCGATTGTTTGGGTACGCTACTCGGTCTTGTCATGGCGGAAACGTATGCTGAGACCGCCGGGTCCGCGATGCAGGATGCCGACGTGATGCCCGAAGGATACGAAGAAGAGGTCGAGCGGCGTTTCGCCGGCTTGATCGGCTGGATTTTGCGTCGCTGGGACCACATGGTCGTCGTCACCAACGAGGTCGGTGATGGCATCGTACCCGCTTTCGCTTCGGGTCGCGTGTTCAGAGATGTACTCGGCCGCGCGAACCGCTCGCTTATCGATCGATCCGACGCGGCATATCTTGTCGTGGCCGGCCGCTGTATCGAATTGTCTGATCTTCCGCAGCGTGCGCGCTGGCCCCGTCCGAAAGGTTGCGAATGAGCTACGAAGCCGTGCTGTCTGAAATCATCGGCGGCATCCGTCCGACCGACCCGGCACAAGAGCAGGCGGCATGGGATCGCTTAGACCAGTTGACCAAACCCGCGCGTTCCCTAGGCAAACTCGAAGCCCTGGCGGCGCGTGTCGCTCGCGTTCAGGGCACCGACCACCCGTCCGTCGATCGAAAAGCGATTGTGCTTGCCGCCGGCGACCATGGAGTGGTGGCCGAGGGCGTCTCGCCATTTCCCCAAGATGTGACGTGGCAGATGATGGCGAACTTTGTGGCGGGCGGTGCTGCGATCAACCAGATCGCGGGCAGTGTTGGTGCGGACTTGAGGCTCTACGATGTGGGCGTGGTAAGCGATGTGTCTCATTTGCCCGGCGTTCGCGTCCAGAAGGTGGCTGCGGGAACGGCCAACATGGCACTTGGGCCCGCGATGACGAGGTCCCAGGCCGCTCAGGCGGTTCTAGTTGGCGTTTCGGCCGCCCGTGACCTGGTCTTTGAGGGCTACGACCTTCTGGGCACCGGTGAGATGGGTATCGGTAACACGACGCCTTCAGCGGCACTCACGGCGGCGTTTACCGGCGCGGAGGTCTCGCGCGTTGTGGGTCGCGTAACTGGGCTGGATGATGAGGGCGTAGCTCGCAAAGCCGATGTAGTCCGGCGCGCGCTCAAGATCAACGGCATCGTTGCTGACGGTTCTTTCCAGGCAGACCCGCTGGGCGTCTTGGCGGCTGTTGGTGGCCTTGAGATAGCGGCGCTTGCCGGAGTCGTTATCGGCGCCGCCGAGCAGGGCGTTTGCGTGATTGCCGACGGCTTCATCTCGGGTGCAGCGACGCTGTGCGCGATTCGCATGTGTCCCGCGTGTATCGACTACGTCTTTCCCTCGCACCTTTCGGTCGAGCCCGGACACGCAATCGTGTTGGAGGCTTTGGGCCTCGATCCAATTTTGGATATGGATATGCGTTTGGGCGAAGGCACCGGTGCGGCGCTCGCTATGGGCATCGTGGACGCAGCATGCAAGATGATCTCGGGTATGGCGACCTTTGCCGAGGCCAGCGTTTCAGGTTCGGAGATCTAGATGAGTCGTGTGCGTGACATGGTCGACGCTTTCGCTCTCATGACGGTTGTGCCTGTTCCTGATTTTGGCGCGCACAAGCCCACCTCGCGATTGAGCGCATGGTTCCCTTGGGTGGGCCTATTCATCGGATCTGTGGTTCTGGGCCTGTTCGTGATACTTAACGCTGCTAGCGTGGCTCTAGGGGACGGGGAATTCCTCACCCGTGCGGCCTGGCCGCTTGCAACTCTCGTCGTAGCAATCAGCGCCGTGCTCACGCGTTTCTTGCACTGGGACGGCCTAGCCGATCTCGGTGACGCTTGGTGGGGCGGCGCTACCAAGGCGCGCAGGCTTCAGATCATGGCTGATTCCCATGTCGGAGCTTTCGGCGTCGCGACGGTCGTGCTCGTGGCTGTGACGCAGGTCGCATGTGTCTCGACATTGCTCACACACGGCGGATTCGGCATTGCACTATTCGCGGCACCGGTGTTTGCGCGGATGGCAGCGACATTCGGCTCCTGGTTGGGCACCCCGGCCAGGCCCGGGGGTCTCGGAGCCAGCGTCATGGGCTCCCCGGGCGTAACTGAGATCGCGATCGCGACCCTTGGTTTGGGAATCGCCGCCGCATTTATGGGCTACGAGCATGGCGTGGCCGGCTGGGTATGGTCCGGCTGCGCATTCGTGGTTGCGGCTGCTGTGCCGCACATATGCGCGCAGCGTGTTGGTGGAGTCACAGGTGACGTTTTGGGTGCGAGCGTACTTGTGTCTGAGACGATCGTGCTGTTCGCAGCAGCCATGGTGGTGAGTTGGTAATGACTGAGCGCCATTTGCTGGTGCTTCGCCACCCAGAGACTGAGGCCAATGTCACGGGCCGCTGGGTCGGCAGGGGAGACGCGCCCTATACCGAGCGTGGGCGCCATCAGCTCGTTCTCCTCGCACAGGAGATTGCGTTGTTCGAGCCGGATCTCATCTGGTCCAGCCCGCTGCGACGCTGTCGTGAGGTGGCCGAGGCGGCCTCTTCGCTCACGGGTCTTGTGCCCGATTACAAGGACCGACTGCAGGAGATGGACTTCGGCCAAGCTGAGGGCCTGACCTATGACGAGACCGTGAAGCGCAATATCAGATTCGATTTCAAGTCCGAGGATATGCCGGTGGCTCCCGGTGGCGAGTCTCGCAGGGACATCTTCGACCGCACGGCGCGCACACTCGACGAGTTGATGGCAACCGGCGCTTCACGAATGGTGATCGTGACTCACGGGGGAGTGTTTCGCTCCACGGTACCCAACATGCTCCGGCTGCCACTCTCATCGATCTGGTCGTTCCACATCACGAATGCCGCGTTTCTGGAGTACCGGATCATCGAGGATTTCTGCCATGTCGAGCGTTTCGGCTCGCTTGGCTGAATCTAGCTGAACTTGGCTGAACTTGGTGCGTGAAACCTTGCCCCTGCGCTCGCGACCTGCGACAATCCTTCGCAACCCAAAGTCGCGGCCATACGGTCGCGCACACGCTGGAGGACTTCGTGGACTGGGACGCTCTGATACGCTCTGAGCTCGATGACATGGTGCCTTACGCACCGGGGTTGCGTGTGAGCGAGGTTCGCGCGGCAAGCGGCAAAGAGAACATCCTTAAGCTCTCCTCCAACGAGTATCCTGCGGGACCTGTGAAGTCCGCGCGCCGGGCCATGAAGGCCGTCATCAAGCACTCTAACCGCTACCCCGACGGCTCAGCACGCGCACTGCGCGAAGCTCTTTGTGCGAAGCTCGGCATCCAGCCCGAGTGCCTGGCTATCGGAAATGGCTCCAACGAGCTGATCAGACTGATCGCACAGGCCGTCCTTCGCTCCGGCGACGAGGTCGTGTTCGCCTGGCCGAGCTTCGTGGTCTACCCCATGGTCACTCAGATGTTCGGCGCGACCGCCGTGCGTGTTCCGCTGAACGATGATCAGGTGCTAGACTTGGACGCGATGCTCGCGGCGGTCACCGACAAGACGCGCCTCATATTCCTGTGCAGCCCGAACAATCCAACAGGCAGCATCTATCACAAGATCGCGTTTGAGCGCTTCTTGGCGAAGGTCCCCGAGCATGTTCTCGTGGTCGTCGACGAGGCGTACTTCGAGTTTGTTACCGACGACATGTATCCTGATGCGCTGTCGTACTTTGACAGCAAGCGCCCGCTTGTGAGCCTGCGTACATTCTCCAAGATCTACTCTCTTGCCGGATGTCGCATCGGATACGGCATCATGCCCGAACAGTTGCGTCTGGCTCTCGATAAGCTGCGCGAACCCTTCAACGTCAACACAGTCGCTCAGATCGGCGCTTTCTATTCACTTGCCGAGGAGTCTGAGGTCGAGCGGCGCAAGCAGGAAAACCAAGAGCAGAAGACCTATCTGTATGAGTGCTTCGATCGGCTCGGCATCCAGTACGTGCCGTCGCAAACGAACTTCGTCTACTTCATGACGGAGAAGCCGGTCGAAGTGTTTCAGGCCCTCCTAGAAGAGGGCGTGATCGTGCGTGATTTTGGTACGGCGCCGGCCTTGCGCGTAGGAGTCGGCACCCCCGAAGACACGGTGGTCACTATCGCCGCATTCGATGCCGTGGCTTTGAAGCTGGGAACGTTCTAGACCAACTCCCCAGCCGTCGGCACAGCCGCATGAGACGCTAAGGAGTGGATGGAGTCATGCTAGTCATAATGCGGGACCACGCGTCCCAATCCCAGATCCAACACGTCGTCGACCTTCTCGAAGAAGTCGGTGCTCAGGCACATCTTTCCGGTGGTGAGGTCAAGACGATCATCGGCGTTATTGGTGATCGCGAGATCGTGTACTCGCTCGAGCTGCAGGGTCTGCCCGGTGTAGAAGAAGTCGTTCGCGTACTCAAGCCCTACAAGCTTGTTTCACGCGATTTCCAGCCTGAGAACACCGTCGTACACCTCGGGCCGCACTCGTCGATCGGTGGTGGCGCTGTCGGTGTGATGGCAGGTCCGTGCTCCATCGAGTCCGAGGAGCAGATGATGACCGTGGCTCGTGCCTGTCGCGCAGCCGGAGCCACCGTGCTTCGCGGCGGCGCCTACAAGCCGCGCTCAAGCCCCTACGCGTTCCAGGGACTCGGAGTCGAGGGCCTCAAAATGCTGCGTGCAGCGGGCGACGAGACAGGTCTTCCTATCGTGACCGAGGTTCTCGACGTTCGCGATGCTGATACCGTGGCCCAGTACGCTGACGTGCTTCAGGTTGGCGCACGCAATATGCAGAACTTCATGATGCTCGATGAGCTCGGAAAGATGGGCAAGCCAGTGCTGCTCAAACGAGGGCTGTCAGCGACCATCGAAGAGCTTCTCTCGGCTGCCGAATACGTGCTCAAGGGTGGCAATCGCGACCTCATTTTGTGCGAACGCGGCATCCGCACGTTCGAGACCTACACCCGCAATACCCTCGATCTGGCTGCGGTGGCCGCACTCAAGATGCTCACGCACCTGCCGGTTATCGTTGACCCGTCGCACGCGACAGGGCGACGCGAGCTCGTTTCGGTCATGTCCCGCGCCGGTATCGTCTCAGGAGCCGACGGCCTCATGGTTGAGGTGCACCCGGATCCCGAGCACGCGAAGTGCGACGGCCCGCAGTCACTGCGCCCGGAGGAGTTCGCCGAACTTATGGAAGGCGTGCGCCCGCTTCTGGAGCTCACTGGCGGCCACCTGGGCTGGGAGTGAGCATGACGATTCGCACGGTTGCAGTCATCGGCGTCGGACTGATCGGTGGTTCGTTCGCAGCTGCCTGCAAGCGCAGAGGCGATCCGGTTAGGGTGTTTGGCGTTGATACCGACGCCGGCTCTTTGAGCTTCGCACTCGAGCACGGCATCGTTGACCTAGCACTGTCGCCAGAAGAAGCCTTCGCGGCAGGTTGGTTCGCCGCTGATGCGGATGTGGACCTTGTCGTGCTCGCGACGCCCGCTTCATTTGCCGAGGAGTGGCTTGAGAGGCTTTCGACGGCTGGCTATCTTGGGCTTGTGACCGATGTGGCCTCCACCAAAGCCGGCGTGCTTGCAGCTGCTACGACCTTCCTTCGCAGCGGCGCCACGTTCGTAGGCGGACACCCGATGGCGGGCTCGGAGCTGTCCGGCGTATACGCCGCTCGCGCGGACCTGTTCGACGGCGCCTACTACATCCTGACTCCCACCGAGCAGACCAATCCCGAGTCGTTCCGGCGCTTGCACACCTTCGTGAGCTCGCTTGGTGCTCGCGTGGTCAGCGTCGAGGCAGCCGAGCACGACCGCGCCGTCGCGATCATCAGCCACGTACCCCATGTCACAGCGAGCGCTTTGGTCGACTTGGCCAAGGCCCATGCGGGCAAGGGCGATGAGCTGTTGCGCTTGGCTGCTGGCGGGTTCAAAGACACCACACGGATCGCTGCAGGTTCACCTGACCTATGGACCGGGATCTGCCTCGATAACGCCGATGCGCTTTCCAGCGGTCTTGAAGAGCTGCGCGAGGTCTTGGGCGAGTTCGCCCAGCGAGTCAGGGCTCGCGATGCCGTGGCGATTCGCGAGTGGTTGGCGCGGGCCGCTGACGTGCGTCGCGCGTTGCCCAGTCAGTGGGTTCCGGCGACAGAGGCGCTGTGCGAACTGCTCATTCCCATCATCGACCGTCCCGGTGTCATATCCGAGGTCACCTCGGCGGTCGGTCGCGCGGGCTGCAACATCGAGTCGATCGAGATCGATCACCAGTCCGAGTCCTCGGCGGTGTTGGTTCTTGTGATGACTGACGAAGGCGATCGGGAGCAGCTTGTCGATGAGCTTCGGTCCTTGGGCTACGACCCTTCGCTTCGCGCATTGGAAGGGTAGGGGACCATGCGGTTCACGGTCTCAGAAGCGCTTGCACCTTTGGCAGGTGGGCTGCGTGTGCCACCTGACAAGTCGATGTCGCACCGCGCGGTGCTCTTCTCGGCGATGGCCGAGGGGACCTCGGGCCTTGCGGGCGTTCTGGACAGCGCAGATGTTCGGTCGACCATCGGAGCCGTGCGTGCTCTTGGCGCCAGCGTGACACTCTACCCGGTCGCTGACGGTTCGCTCGCCGGAACCGTAACCGGTTGGGGCGCTCTTGGCCCGGGTTCGCCGGAGTCCCCAGTCGAGTGCGGCAATAGTGGCACCACCACAAGGCTGCTTGCAGGAGTTTTGGCCGGCTGGCCTATTCGGGTTGAGCTTCACGGAGACGAATCGCTTTCGCGCAGGCCGATGGGGCGCATCACCGGTCCGCTCGAGCAGATGGGCGCGCGCTTCACGACCTCCGACGGCTGCCTCCCAATGAGCGTGCTTGGCACCTCCGACGCAGCGGCGCTTAAGTACGAAAGCCCCATTGCGAGCGCGCAGGTCAAGTCAGCCGTACTGCTGGCGGGGCTTCGTGCCCAGGGCCGAACGAGCGTCACCGAACCCGCCCCGAGCCGCGATCACACCGAACGCATGCTGCCCCTCTTCGGCGTTTCAGTTGGACGTGCCGAAGAGTCCTGTAGCGCATGGGTCGACGGCCCCGCGATCCCGAAAGCGGCGCAAGTCGACGTACCCGCGGATCCCTCATCGGCAGCGTTTCTTGCAGTTGCTGCGTCGATTGTGCCCGGCAGCAAGGTCATGCTATCGCATGTGGGCCTCAATCCGACTCGCACGGGCTTCATGCTCGTTCTCGAGCGTATGGGTGTCGATTTGAGCATCGCCGTGGACGATCACGGTGCCACGGAGCCCGTCGGAACCGTCGTGGTGAGCTATCGGAAGCGACTGGTCGCAACGATCGTTACCGCGCAAGAGATTCCCGCTCTCATAGATGAGATTCCGGTGCTGGCTGTCATCGCTGCTCAGGCCGACGGCGTGACGCGCTTTGAGGGCGTTAGCGAGTTACGGGTCAAGGAATCCGATCGTTTGCAGGCTATCGTCGATGCGCTGACGACCTTGGGCGTGGTCACGGCCGTCGATGGCGACATACTTGAGGTCACTGGGCTTGCCGGGCAAGCGTTCTCGCCTAGAGCAGGCGCGCTGTTCGATTCTTTGGGCGATCACCGTCTTGCAATGGCGTGGGCCGTGGCTGGGCTTCGCTGCACTACACCTATCGCGATTGACGGCTTCGAGGCCATTGAGGTCAGCTACCCGCGATTCATCGACGATATGGCATCGATAGGCGCTTGGTAGCCTCATCGCCCTGCAACTCGCGGTATCATGGCAGGCGACGGTTCGCGCGCGCCTTTTTGCAATCCGTCATGGCCCGATACGCACAAACACACGCAAGGGACGCCCATGATCGTCGCTATTGACGGGCCTGCGGGCTCAGGCAAGTCCACGGTAGCTAAGATGCTCGCGGAGCGTCTCGGCTTTCATTATCTCGATACCGGTGCGATGTATCGCTCTGTTGCGCTCACTGCGCTGCGACGTGGAATCGACCCGGACAACGAGCAGGGCGTCTCCACGATTGCTCGAGAGGCATACATCGAGTTCATCCACGAGTCCGGCGCAGGCGTGCCCACGCGGATCTTGTTTGATGGCGAGGACGTGTCGGTAGCCATCCGTGCTCCTGAGGTCGACGATGCCGTAAGCTCCGTGGCGCGCCTACCGCGAGTGCGCGAGATTATGGTCGTGCGTCAGCGTGCGCAAACCTCCTTAGGTGATCTGGTCGCCGAAGGCCGGGACATTGGGACCGTTGTGTTCCCTGACGCGGAAGTGAAGGTCTACCTCACGGCTAGCCCCGAGGAGCGCGGCCGCCGCCGACATGCCGAGCTCTACGAGCGCGGCGTGCACGTTGCGCGCGAAGAGGTCCAAGGTGCGATGGCGCAGCGAGATAACGCCGACAGCACCCGCAAAGCCGCACCCTTGTCCGCAGCCGCTGATGCGCGCATTGTTGATACCACCGACATGTCGACAGTTGAGGTAGTGGAGGCCATCGCCAAAATGGTCGAGGCTGACCGATGAGCACCCCCGATGTCCTAGCCGATCCGCGCAGCTTCTATGCTGCCCGTTTCGTGCGGGCGACCGTCGGCAACCTTCTGATCGCTCTGTTTCGCGTTCGAGTAATCGGCCAAGATAACGTGCCAGCAACCGGAGCGGTTCTGGCGGGCAATCACGTTTCGTATGCCGATCCCGCGCTGCTGTGGTGCATAGCTCCTCGGCAGTGTCACTTTATGGCGAAAAGCGAGCTGTTCGAAAACGGCATCATCGCGTGGGGGTTGCCGCGTCTTTGGGCTTTCCCGGTTAAGCGCGGGCAGGCAGACCGTGCCGCCATCCTTGCCGCGACTGAACTGCTCAAGCGCGGCGAGCTTGTGGGCATATTCCCTGAAGGCACACGAAAGAAGCATGACGCCATGGGCGAGGCGCAGCAGGGTGCGTCGTTCATCGCGATGCGCGCCGGGGTTCCCATAATCCCTGTGGGCATTCAGGGCACCGATCGCATCAAGCCCAAGGGCGCGCACTTCATGCGCTTCCCGAGGGTGACGATCCGCTACGGCGAGCCGGTGGCGTTTGCAAACATCGATGAGGCCGCTGGGAATCGCAAGCAGCGTATGGAGCTCATGACCACAGAAGTGATGCGGCGCATCTCAGGTCTTCTGGCCGATGAGAGCAACGGGTAGAAGGGGAGCACATGCGAGTCCTGGTAGCTACACATGCGGGCGTGTGCTATGGCGTCGAGCGAGCCCTCAAGATGGCCGAGGAGGCTGCTGCGCGCGGATCGAACGTGCACACTTTAGGTCCGCTCATCCATAACCCTCAGGCTGTAGCCGACCTGAAGCAAGCAGGGGTCGAGGTCGCCGCGTGCCTTGAAGAGGCCGAGGACGGCATCTTGGTTATCCGCAGTCACGGAGTAGATCCCGAAATCATCGCCGCGGCCCGCGAAAAGGGTCTCGACGTGGTAGACGCCACGTGTCCGCACGTGAGCAAGGCCCATGAGGCCGCCGAGGTCCTGAAGCAAGGTGGCTATGCGGTGATCATCGTGGGGGAGGCCGATCACCCTGAGGTCGAAGGCATCATGGCCCATGCAGGTGGCGAGGTGCTCGTGGTGCAATCAGCCGCCGAGTTGCCCGAGCGCCTGCCTTCCAAGCGCGTCGGCATCGTGGTTCAGACCACGCAATCGGCCTCGCGCCTGGCAGAGGTCGTCGACGCAGTACTCCCGCGCGTCCGTGAGCTGCGCGTATTCAATACCATCTGCTCCGCGACGGCGCAGCGTCAGCTTTCCGCCGAGGAGCTTGCTCGGCAGGTCGATGTAGTCGTGGTCGTTGGTGGGCACAACTCCGGCAACACCACGCGCTTGGTCGAGATCTGCTCGAGCGTCAATCCGAGCACGTATCACGTGGAGACCGCCGAGGAGATCGACCCGGCATGGTTCCAAGCCGCGAACTCCGTGGGTGTGACGGCCGGAGAATCCACTCCCGACAAGCAGATGCAAGGCGTCATCGACGCCATCGTGGCGATGGGGTAAGCGTGGATTCCTCGGCACAAGCAAGGGCCGTATATGGCTCACAGGTGGCCGCCGGATCAGGCGGTCGTATTGCGGCGGTGGACAATGACTCGGCGGCTTCTCGCGCTGGAGTCGTGGTTGGCGATCGTGTGCTGTCGGCCGATGGGGCGCCGCTTGCCGACATCATCGACTGGCAGTGGTACTCCGATGGAGACCAAGTTGCGGTTGAGCTGGATCGAGAATCAGGGACGCGAGAGAACGTGCTGCTCGTGCGCGAGCCGGGCCAAGCGTGGGGACTAGACTTTGCCGACCTGCTCTTTGATCGTGTGCGCACCTGCCGCAACTCCTGTGCGTTTTGCTTTATGTCGCAGCTACCCCAAGGCCTTCGCCCGGCGCTCTATCTGCGCGACGACGACTTCCGCCTGAGTTTTCTGTCGGGCAACTTCATCACGCTCACGAACCTCACCGATCCCGATGTCACCCGCATCGGTGAGCAACAGCTCTCACCGCTATACGTCTCGCTACACGCGGTCGATCCAGAGGTCCGCGGCCGGCTCATCTGCGCGCACGAGGACCGCGCGTTGGAGCGATTCGATCAGCTGTTGGCCGAGGGCATCGATCTGCACGTGCAGATCGTGCTTGTGCCAGGAGTCAACGACGGCGAACAGCTCGACAGCACACTCACGTGGCTGGCTGAGCGAGAGGGCGTGCTCAGTGTGGGCATCGTGCCGCTCGGGTACACGCGATACCAAAGCACGTTCGCGGTCGGGTACGAGGACCGCATCGACGCCGCGATGGTCATCGAGCAGGTCCAGCGATGGCAGTTCGCGATGCGTGAGCGAGACGAGGTCACGTGGGTGCATCTGGCCGACGAGTTTTACCTAAACGCCCGCGCACCGTTCCCCAAAACCGAGTGGTACGACGAGTTCCCGCAGTACGAGAATGGCATAGGGATGGTACGCAGCTTCGTCGATGAAGCCATGGGCCTGCGCGCTGAGATCACTGCGGCCCTTTCAAAGCTTCCTACCGAACAGGACTCAGTCACGCTCATTACCGGAGTGATGGCAGCGACCACGTTTGCCGGCGCACT
>JAURYZ010000182.1 GCA_030653635.1 Coriobacteriia bacterium
AAGACCAGGGTAGGCGGCTTGGGCAATGAGTATCGAGGAGACCGTCGCCGTGAACACCACTCGTGCGGCCGCTCCATACAGACCGGAGGCGGACTCGCCGGCGAGCGGGAGGATGAAGACCTGGTCGAGCCGGTAGAAGCCCGCCGAGGCTATCGCAACGAGCCCGAGTGCCGCGGCCTCCCGAGCGAATGACGCGTTCGCCGCCCACTCCTGGGCGGTAGGAATCAGTCTGACGCGGCGTGAAACCAACGCCAGCCCGACGATGCCGGCGATGGCCGCCTCAGCAAGGAAGGCCATCCCGAAACCCACCAACCCCGCCCCCAGCCAAGCCGCGACGAGCACCGCCAAGAGTCGACCAGCTGATTCGAGCGCGTTGATGATGCTGTCCGCTGCCATCCAGCCGAGAGCCCGCATCACCGCGCGCATGCCCTCGACGATCTGCAGCAGGGTGACCCATCCGAACATGAGCAACGTCACGTACACCGTCTCGGAGTCGACGCCCAGAAGCTTCATCAGCAGGAATGCCGCTCCGGTGATCGCGAGGCCGAAGAGCAGCTTGTTGAACGTCATTCGCGCGTACAGGTGGGCGTGCTCGTGTCCGCCACCCGGTATGGTCCGACCAAGGTGCGAGTTCTGCCCCATGTCGATCACGACGCCCGCTAGCAACGCGGTACCCATGGCGAACGAGAAGACCCCGAAGCCCGCGACACCGAGCTCGCGCGCGATGAGCACATACACGACGACACCGAACACGCGGGCCAGTCCCTCGCCAAAGGCCAGCGTGGTCGCTTTGCGCAGAAGACTCATCGGACGTCCGCCTCAGTGGTCGCGCAGGCCGTCCAGGCTCGCATCGCCACCGCGCACCCGAGCAGGATGTAGAAGACGCGATCGTGCCAGCCGGTATTGTCGAGCAAGCCATGGGCGGCGATCGCGATCAGGCTCGTGAGCACGGCCGACGCCAACAGGGCGGTGAAGGTGTCACCCGCACGCATCGAATACGTCCGCACCTGCCAGACGTCTCGTATCGCACTGCCGAGGAACGCGACGTAGACGCCCAGCCCCACGATTCCCATCTCGGCGGCGATCTGCAGGTACGTGGAGTGCGTCGCCAGTTGCAGTCGTAGGAATCCCGGGACGCCCATGCCGTCGGGGGCATACTGCGCCCACACCACCGGGAAGTGCCCATAGCCAACGCCAAACACCGGATGAGCAAGCCACATGTTCCAAGCCGAAAGCAGCAGCACCAGCCTTCCGGACAGCAGTGCGTCGAGCCGCGCGGGATCACCGAGTGCTGCCGGGATCTCCACGAGCGTGCTCAAGCGACGAGATGCTGCCAGCACTGCGAGCGCGCCAGCGCCGAGAGCCGATACCGCATAGATGCGCGCCCGGGTGGAACGCAGGGTCAGCAGCAGCCATGCAAGTGCTGCGAGAATCGCCACGACCAGCACCCCACGTGCGAGGCTCAGGATCAAGGCGAGCGCGATGAGCGCCTCCGCCAACAGTACCGCGATGCGCCGCGCCCCCTTGGCGTGATGTACGAATGGCGCCAGCGCGATCGCTGACAGCAGCAAGTAGATCGCGTACTGAATGTGGTTCGGAAGCAGGCCGGTGAGCCCACCGAGCGGGACGCCGTCTTGGGCGATGAACTGCCCGATTCCCAGCGCCGCCTGGATCACGCCCGCATAACCGGCCACCAGAAACAGTGTCGCGACCTGTCGGTGGTCGTCCACGAGCGCAACAATGGCCGCGAACAGCATCAGGCCCTTCACGAAGCCCAGATCGAACACGCCGGGACCGAAGCCGGCTGAGATAGCAATGTAGCCGATGAACGCGAGAAGCAGGATCGTGGTCGCACGGGGTCGCACCCGAGGCAGCAAGCGGTCGGCACGGCCACCTAACAGGGCCGACCCAAGCGCACCGAGCGTCGCGAGCAGCGTCAGGCTGACAAGCGACGTGATCTGCTTGTCGAACATGCCATGACTGAATCCGTCAAAGACCACGTACAGGGCGCACGCGAACCCCCACGCGGCCGCCCTGCTCCGAGGCGTGGTCCGCACGGTATCGTCTGTTCGATCGACGGCGAGGACGCCATCTGTGTTTGAAGTCAGGGCCATGTGTCCACAAGACTACGTCCTATCCGCCTTGCCGAGAAGTGCTTGCCACCGTGCCGTCACCAAAGCCTGGACACGCTATGTCACAATTCATCTCAGCGCATTGGCCTTGGCGACCACGACAGTGAGGGTGTGCGGTGAGCGATAGCGGACTTCATGAGCCAAGCTGGGCCGAGCGATCCGGCTGGACCCTCGCGTGGGAAATCAAGCGCTGGGCCAAGCACGTGCTGTCCGGGATTCCCGGTCGCCTCGGCAGTACGCTCAGGTGCCGATTCTACGGCTTCGGTTCGTGCGCAAGTGACGTGTTCATAGCCGAGCACTTCTTGGCGGAGTACCCGAAGCTGCTGCACATCGGAGAGCATACCGGTATCAACCGCGGGTTCTTCGTCAACGCCGGAGGCGGGGTCACGATCGATTCCTGGGTGCTCATCGGCCCCGGCGTCACCATCTACAGCCAGAACCACGACTTACACGGCGACCCCAAGCTGCCCCTCGGGCGTCGAGGGGACCTCCGGGCGCCTGTACACATCGGGCACGGTGCCGTGGTCACGCACGACGTGCCGCCCCATTGCGTGGTCGCAGGCGTGCCCGCTCGCGTGATTCGCGAACTCGAACGAGCGCAGACTAACGAATCCTCGGCCACCTGATGGGTTCGCGCTGAGCTTTCACGCGGCCTACGGGTTGCACCGCTTGCACGGCACGTACCCGCCCGCAATCGCGGCCGCACGCGTGGCGAGCGGCACTTTGTTCGTCGGGTTCATCTCGCCCACCGAGCTACACGCCGGGTAGTGGAACTTCATCGTGTTGCGGTTGCCGATGTAACCGGAAGCGCTGCCGGTCGACGACCCACTCCCGCCGCCTGCCGAGGAGCCCGCAGCCGCGCCACCGCTCGCGGCGGCCCCGGCGCTCATCGCGCTGAGCCCCCAAAGCCCCCGATCAGCTTCGCGCGCCTCACGCGCATATACGGCGAAGAGGTCCACGTACTTCACGTTGGGTGGGTAGGTCGCCTGTTCGGCGTAGCCGTCGAGCACCAGGCGCGCGTTGAACATGCTCGTGCGCACCTCGGCGTCGCTGTCTGACGCCGGTTGCTGGAGCCAGATGTAGGCGAGCAGCCGGCCGTACCGATCGCGCAGCTCAGCGTCTGTCTCGAGATACACGGTCTGCCCCGAGAGCATCTGTTTGGTGTAGGCGGAGGCTTCCTCGCCGTAAGGCTCGTGCTGCGTGGTCGACTCCGGTGTGTTGATGCCGATGAAGCGCACCTTCTCCGAGGCCCCGTTCGCAAGCGTGATGACAGCCGTGTCGCCGTCGACGACGCGTGTCACCACCCCACGGGTGGTCTTGGGTACGTTCAGGGGCGGGGCGGGCGCCGGCTCGGAGGGTTCGGTCTGCGCTTGGTCCACCGGTGCAGTCTGCTCCGCCGAGGAACCAGAGTTGAGTTCTCCTTGAGGTGTTCCGCCGCCGGAATCGGGCAGCGTGGTCGCGTCCGCGCACCCCGCGACAAAGGCCACCGTGAACAGGAGGATGCCTGTCACGAGAACGAGACCGAGTTCGCGGCGGGTCGCCCGTCTCATGAGCGTGCCACCTCGTCGAGGATGCGCTTGAGTTGATCGCGGAAATGCTCGCGGTCCTCATCCTCGAACGGCGACGGGCCCTTGTGCCGCTTGCCGGCGCGCCGGTGCACCGCCTCGGCATGGCGCACCGCGAGTTCCATGTCGATGGTGGCCGCCTGGAAGATACGCCCGCGAGGGCTGATGGCGACCGATCCTCGGCCAAGAACCATCGCGGCCAGGCCGATGTCCTGGGTCACGACCACATCGCCGTGGACGAGGTGCTCCACGATCACGAAGTCCGCCGCATCGCTGCCGCCTGAGACCTCGATGCACTCGACGCCGTCGCGATCCGCGTAGCGAGACAGGTTCTGGGTGCCGTTGGCCACGAGCACCGTGGTCAGCCTGCGATTACGTGCGATCGCGATGGCCTCGCGCGTCACGGGACAGGCGTCGGCGTCGATGTAGATAGTAGTCATGGTGTCAGTCTAGCCGAGGTGGGGCCGATCGGGGGGACCGGGGGCAACTGAGCACCCGAACTGGGGCGCCACTATTGACTGACCCTGCAGGTGTCTCCATATTAATCACAGACGCTCGCGAATTGGCGCGTAGTGGCGTCTAACTAGGGGAATCACTACCGGATGGGGAGTCCATGAATACACAACAGCTACGCCGAGTACTACACTGCGCAATCGTTCTTTGCATGCTCTGTGCCGTTGCTCCGGCAGTGGCCACCGCGGCACCGGCACCGTGGAATCGCGCTCTGTTGATTCAAGATGAACCGACTTGGGGCAACAGTGCGAACCAAGATGTGCTCGATTTTCTGGGAGTCACCTACGACGAGATTGGCTCGGCAGCTCTGGCTACCACTGATCTGACTCAGTACCGGGCCGTCATCTACTCCTCAAGCCAGCCGAGGAGCTACTACCAGAACATCAATGACTCGATATCGCAGATTGAGGCGTACGTAGCGCAGGGCGGCACCCTTGTCGCCCACTGTTGTGACCAGCCCGGCGGACCCGATGCCTGGTTCGGTCTGGACATCCTTCCGGAGAGCATCACACACGTCGAGTCATATGATGAATCCTTGACTGTTGCGGCCGTCGACCACCCGTCCGTCATGGGTGCGCCGTCGACCGACCCCGACTATCTCGATGGCTGGGGTGCATCGACCCATGGCTACTTCACCGACCTTCCGGCCGAGTACCTCGAAGTGATCTATAGCGATTTCGGGCCGACCTACATCGATTATGTCTATGGAGAAGGCCGTGTTCTGGCCACGATGCAGACGATCGAGTACGGCTACGCGTTCGCACCGGAGTTGCTGCGCAGTGAGCTGCGTGGGGTCCTCATCGACACCGTAGCCCCCGCGACCACCATCGCCGGACTGCCGACGGGAGCCTCCACCGACGAGGTGACCTTCACGCTGAGCGCTGAGGACGGATCTGGCAGCGGCGTGGCAGACGCCTACTACCGCCTCAATGGCGGAGCTGACACCCCCTACACCGCTGAGGTCGTCGTAGAGGCAGAGGGAACCACGACGATCGAGTACTGGTCGGTAGACAACGCTGAGAACATCGAAGACGTAAACAGCGTCGACGTTGAGATCGTTGCCGAGGCCCTCGTGCCGATAGAAGGCGTCGACCGCTACCAGACCGCGATAGAGATCTCTCAGGCCAACTGGGAGGCAGCCGAAACCGTTGTCATCGCGACCGGCAACAACTGGCCCGATGCACTCGGTGGCTCCGCACTGGCGGGCGCGGTAGGCGGTCCGGTACTGATGTCACGTCTCGATGCAGTCCCGGACGAGGTGCTTGCCGAAGTCGATCGCTTGGGTGCGAGCCAGGCGTATGTCCTCGGCGGTGAACGCGCACTGACCGCCGACGTCCTGGCACAGCTCGAAAGTGCACTTGGCGAGACAAACGTGATCCGCATCGGAGGGGCCGACCGCTATGAGACCGCGGAGTTGGTTGCCGATGAAGTCGTCTCGATACTCGGTGACTCGTACGATGGCACAGCCTTCATCGCAACCGGTGGAGATTTCGCCGATGCGCTCGCCGCGTCTCCGATGGCCGCGGCAAACGGCTGGCCCGTCTACCTGGCCCGCAAGCCGGTAATCTCCGACCAGACCCTCGACGCGATGGTGAACGCCGGCGTCACCGACGCGATCCTGCTCGGCGGTGACGCGGCCATGCCGGAGGGCACGGTCGTGACCGTACTCGCGGCAGGAATCAGTGCGAAGCGCATCGATGGCGAAAACCGCTACGAGACCGCAGCCAAGGTCGCCGAGTACGGCGTCACGGATGCCGGACTGGCCTGGGAGGGTGTCGCCATAGCGACTGGCGAGGACTTCCCCGACGCACTAGCCGGAGGTCCTGCTCAGGCGCTAGTGGGTGCGGGTATGCTGCTGTCCCCGAGCGATCAGCTCTCGGGATACACCGCGGACAAGCTCTCCGAACACAAGTACGACATCTCGAGCGTAGCGTTCTTCGGCGGAATCAAATCGCTGTCGGCCGACGTTCGCGAGGCCGTTGCCACTGCTCTGAACTAGCCTCAATACACAGATGCGAAGGGGCTCCGCATTATGCGGGGCCCTTTCTCTTTCTCGGCACGGGAGCACGTCGCTTTCTGGCGGGCATCACGCGGCATCTTGACAATGGTAAGTTGTCAGTGTAAAGATAGACTTGAGCGACACTGTGACTCGACCTGCGAACGGAGCGCGCATGAGCGCGACAGACACCTATCACCACGGGGACTTGCGCCGCGCCTTGCTCGATGCTGCGCTGGTTCTCATCGGCAAGAAGGGCGTTGCGGGGCTGTCGCTGCGAGAAGTCGCCGCTGGTGTGGGTGTGAGCCACGCGGCCCCCTACCATCATTTCGCCGACAAGACTGCGCTCATACACGCGCTGGGCAACGAGGGTATGGAGCTACTCGACGCGCACATGGCAAGCGCCGAGAAGGCTGCCGGCGACGATCCGCGCGCGCGGCTGTTGGGCATCGGCATGGCATATGTCACATTCGCGGTGCAGCATCCCGAGTACTACGCGACGTTCAGCTCTCCGGAGATGCAGACGCCGCCTTCTGCAAAGGAAGCTGCGGCATCGGACAGAACGCCCGGAGGCACCTGGGTGCGGCTGTTCAACGCGGTGCTGGCATGCCAGGCCTCAGGGGATCTTCCGGCGGGCGACCCGATGGTACTCGCGGTCTACCTGTGGTCTTTGGTGCACGGGCTGGCCGAGCTGTGGCGCACC
>JAURYZ010000204.1 GCA_030653635.1 Coriobacteriia bacterium
AACGGAGCCTCTGTCGCGTTCCTGTCCTTCTCGCACATCCTGCCGCCAGGGTTCACCGCCACGGACTCCAGAGCCGGTCTCGCTGCCGGACGCAACAATATGGACGCAGTCACCCGGGCCATAGCCGCGGCCAAGGCTGACAACGATTATGTGATCGTCTCTTATCACTGGGGCATCGAGTACAAGGACAATGCCAACGCCGACCAGGTCCGAGACGCACGCGCGTCAATCGACGCCGGTGCAGATATGGTTCTGTCCCACCACCCCCATGTAATACAAGGCATAGAGTTCTATGAGGGCGGTTTGATTGCATACTCCACCGGCGACTTCTTGTTCGATCACTACTCGCGCAAGACCGGCGAGGCATTCATCCTGAAAGCAAACCTTGGTCCCGACGGCGTGACGGATGTCGCGGCAACGCCCGTGTACCTGGATTCCAGCGGAGCCCCGGCTGTAGTCACCGGAAACGAAGCCACCGTGATCCTAGACCGGCTCAAGACGATCTCAACCCCTCATGGCACCAGCGTAACCATCGCCTCTGACATCGCGAGGCTCACGCCGTGAGTCCCCTCACACCTCCCCCGCGCGCAAAGCGCACGATTTCATCGTGCACCCGCGACCACAGCAGCATCGACCGTGTAGCGCCCGCGCGTGACACCGGCATCACGCTGCGGGGCCTCGACGAACGGGCCGGCAGGCGGCGCGCGGCCAAGAAGCGTGCTCGCATCGAGGTGGCTGTTGTCGTCGGCGCCGCCCTCATTGCGCTTCTGGTCGGTTGGCGTGCGACCGTGCCCACCGAGCGCACGACGCCTACCCAGCCTGCAGCGAGCGCGCAACTCGCCGCCGAGCAAGTTGCAGTGAAGCGCGAGGATCTATCGGATCCGACACCATTCTTCGGCAGCTATCGGAGCTTGCATCTGTACTTGCCGATACAACTCCACTCACTCACGGAATTGGCATTCCACCAAGCCTCGGGCGACATAGCGATTCCGATCGAATCCCTGCTGCCCGACGCCGACATGAACGCGGCGACCAAGAACCACGGCTCGGGGCGTGTAGAGCCCCCGGCGACAGCGGGGCCGGCTGTGCTCACAGGAAGTGTCCTTAGGATGTGGCGCTCGAATCGCAGCGGAGCGCCGGATACTGCAGCGGACATCGGCGCTGCGCCGGGCACCACAGTGTTCGCTCCGGTGACCGGAACGGTCGTCCAAGTGCGAGCGTACAAACTATATGAGAAGTACGACGACTACGAGATCCACATCCAGCCAAACGGCTGGCCTGAGATCGATGTCGTGATCATCCATGTTGATGCACCCACAGTTGAAGCGGGCGACCACGTCATCGGCGGAATCAGCAGCATGGCCGTGGTACGCAAGCTCTCCGACCGAGTGACCCCACAGATCTCCGCCTACACCAAAGACGCAGGCGACCATGTGCACCTGCAACTCAACCGGATCGCGGTCCCGGGCAAGCTCAACACGATCGACGGCTCTTAAGCCTACTTCTCAGAATCCACTCTGCCGATGAACCCGCGGAATCTGCGATCGAACTCGTAGCGCACGAGCCTGACCTTGCGCCCACAGCCTCGGCACTCGAGCACGATGTCCATGCCGACGCGGCCGACTTCCCACTCATTCGCGCCGCATGGATGCCCCTTCTTGAGTCGCACGATATCGCCCACATGCACCGGCGTGATGGGGACAGCCACGGTCTCTCCTCGAAATCGAGCATTGCGCTTCTGCACTGCTAAGGTATAAGGGAGTATATCCCGACGAGGAGGACCACTATGCAGACCCCAGCAATCCTTTCAGTGCTTGGCGAGGACCGCGTAGGCATCGTCGCCGCCGTCTCAAAGGCGCTTGCAGAGGCCCACGCCAACATCGAAGACATCCGTCAGAGCATCATCGGCGGCATCTTCTCCATGACGATGCTCGTGACAGTCGATGAAGAGACCAGCACCTTTGACTCGATCCAGACCAGTTTGGCCGGGATTGCCGAGGAGCTGGGCGTGCAGATCACGTTGCAGCGCGAAGACGTGTTCCGCTACATGCACCGCATCTAGTCCTCGCGAGAAATCCCGACCGACTCGTCGCCGACGCATTCCGCGTCCGCCAGACCCATGGAGCACGCATGCACATCTCGCCGGAGGAGATCGTCGAAACACTTCTGATGGTCACCCAGCAGAATCTCGACATCCGCACCGTGACCCTAGGCCTGTCCTTGGACGCATGCGCAGGCAACGACGTGAAGCGAGTTGCCGAACGTATCTACGACACCGTGTGCTCTCGTGCGGAGCATCTGGTGTCAGTGACGCAGGCAATTGAGCGCGAGTACGGCATCCCGATCATCAACCGCCGTGTCGCGGTGACGCCCATTGCCCAGCTCGCGGCGGTCTGCGATACCGACGACATCATCCCGCTGGCGCTCGCGCTCGATCGTGCGGCCGCGCAGATCGGGATCGATTTCATCGGTGGGTATTCGGCCCTTGTGCATAAGGGTACTGGCCTTGGGGACCGCAGGTTGATTGACTCGATCCCTGAGGCGCTGAACATCACTTCGCGGGTCTGCAGTAGCGTGAACGTGGCCTCGACGCGCGCCGGGATCAATATGGACGCGGTACTGCGCATGGCCCATATCGTGCGCGAGACCGCCGAGCTCACGGCGGATCGCGACTCGTTTGGCTGCGGCAAACTCGTGGTGTTTTGCAACATGGTCGAGGACAACCCCTTCATGGCTGGTGCCGTTCATGGTTCAGGCGAGGCCGACGCAGTCATCAACGTGGGCATCAGTGGCCCAGGTGTGGTGCGCGCGGTGGTCGCCGCTCTTCCGACGGACGCCGATCTGACCGAGGTCGCGGAAGCCATCAAGGCCACCGCTTTCAAGATCACCAGAGCAGGAGAGCTGGTGGCCCGCGAGGCCGCCCGCCGACTCGGGGTGGACATGGGAATAGTCGATCTGTCCTTGGCGCCGACGCCCGCCCAAGGCGATAGCGTCGCGGCCATCATCGAGGCAATGGGCGTCAAGCGCTGTGGCGGCCCCGGCACCACGACCGCTCTGGCGCTGCTCAACGACGCGGTCAAGAAGGGCGGCGCGATGGGCACATCGAGCACCGGCGGCCTTTCCGGAGCGTTCATCCCCGTCTCGGAGGACGCCGGCATGATCCGTGCCGTGCGCGATGGTGCGCTCACGCTCGAGAAGCTCGAGGCGATGACTGCAGTGTGCTCGGTCGGCCTGGACATGATCGCCATCCCTGGCGACACACCCGCCGAGACGATCGCCGCGATCATCTCCGATGCGTGCGCTATCGGCGTGATCAACTCCAAGACGACTGCGGCCAGACTAATCCCGGCCATCGGCAAGACAGTGGGCGACACGCTGGAGTACGGCGGGTTGTGGGGCTCGGCTCCGGTTATGGCCGTGAACCAGTGGGCCGGCACCGGCCTCGTACGGCGCGGAGGACGCGTTCCGGCGCCTCTGAGTTCGCTGCGGAACTAGCGCGCCGCGACGCGGTGACATATGTTTGGTGCGCATTTCCGCACAAATGACCGTTCATCGTCGTCGCGCTTGCCGTTCACTAACGCCGTTTATCCTTCTGTCACTCGTGTCTTGTGCGCTCCATCACCATTGCCGAAACACCTTCTAGGAGTCAGAAACCACAATTTCGGATTCATACAGTGAGCCGAAACGAAACACAGGAGGATACACAATGAAGAAATCGATTCTGCTCGGAGTACTCGCAGTCGCGATGGTGTTCGGCGTCGTTGGTCTTGCCAGCGCGGACATCGTGACCTACACGGGACCTGCATCGGGTATGGTCACCGCCAAGGCCACCGTCAATCCCAAGATCACCCTGACCATCGACACTCCCGCCGCCGCGCAGACCGTGGACTTCGGACTCGTCGATCCTGCAACCGCCTACTCCGGTACGGTCGGCCTTGAGGTCAAGTCCAACAAGGTATACGACCTCACCGTCGGTGCCCCCGCTGGTGACGTCGCACTGCTCGGCTTCACCAAGAGCCTCGCAAGCGCCGCTGGCGAACTCAAGACCGCCAGCACGACCTACACCGACACCTACGGCATCAACGTACCGTTCACCACCGACCCCGGCGCCTACGCCGTCACGGTGCAGTACACGGTAGCCCAGCAGTAAGACAAGCTCGCAAGAGTTCGCACGGATCACGAAGACCCCCGTTCGGGCAGGACGGGGGTCTTTTGTGTGTGACTGGCGGTTGATGCTGCGGACGACCGCCAGTGAGAAGCACCCAGCTGCGTCGAGCCTAGCGCTTCTTCCAAGAGTACTTACCTGTGATCAGAGTCGAAGTCGAGCTCGTCCTGATCGTCGCTGACGCTCGTGACCCGCGTCGTCGAACTGGTCTCGGGCGCCTCTCGTAGCTCGCCATCGGGTTCGTAGTAGGAATCGTCCCGCGGTGCCT
>JAURYZ010000205.1 GCA_030653635.1 Coriobacteriia bacterium
TGCGCGAAGCCATCCGCGACCACTATCGCGCGACCTATGCGGTCGAGATCTCACCTGACGATATCGTGGTCACACAGGGGACCTCACCTGCGATGCTGCTGCTGTTCGGCGCGCTGCTCGACCCGGGCGACGAAGTCATTCTCGCGGATCCCTGTTATCCGGCGTACCCCAACTACATCAACTTCCTGGGCGGAGTGCCGGTAAGAGTGCCGGTACGTGCGAAGGAGGGCTTTCGGTTCAGGCCCGAGGAGATCGAGGCGGCGATAGGACCGCGCACGCGTGCCATCATGATTAACTCGCCCGCGAACCCGATGGGAACAGTCCTGCCCCCCGAGGATCTCGAGGAGCTCGCCAAGATCGCGGAGCGGCATGCCTTGTGGATTGCGAGTGATGAGATCTATCACGGGCTTCAGTTCGAGGGACGCGAGCGGAGCATTCTAGAGTTCACTGACCGAGCGTTCGTGTTGAATGGCTTTTCCAAGGCGTACGCAATGACCGGCTGGCGCCTCGGATATCTCATCGCTCCGAACCAGTTCGTGCGCTCGTGTGAGGTCATCCAACAGAACTTCTTTTTGTGCGCCAACCACTTTGTGCAGGTGGCGGGGACGGTCGCACTTCGTAATGCAGGTCCCGAAGTTGCGCGGATGCGCGAGATATATGACGAGCGCAGGAAGTACCTTGTGCCCGCACTGAGAGGGTTGGGCCTCACGGTCGATGCGGAACCGACTGGCGCGTTCTACGTGTTCGCGGATGCTCGTTCTTGGGGCGCCGACTCACTGCAGCTTGCCTACCGCCTTCTCGATGAGGCCGGCGTTGCGCTCGCGCCGGGGGTCGACTTCGGCCCGGGAGGCGAGGGCTTCCTGAGGGTCAGCTATGCGACATCGATCGACCGCTTGCGCGAAGGCATATCGCGCCTCGGGAAATGGGCTGATGGCAGATAGCGACCCTCATCCTCAGATGCCCGCCGCTCGTCGATTGTGTCTGCAGACCGCTCGGATCTTGGTCGATGATAGACTTGTGCAAAGCGATCAGCGGCGCAGCGGTATGGCGTTTGCTTCATGAGGGTGGCGTTCGATGCCGAACGAGGGGTTCCGGAGCACCGAGAAGGTAGGGCGCGTGAGCACTGATATCTGGAGCAAAGCCGACCTGCACATACACAGCAATCACAGCGACGGTGTCGCTCGCATCCCTGAGATCATGGACCACGTCCAGAACAAGACTGACCTCAAAGTCATCGCGATAACCGATCACAACACGATTGAGGGCGCGCTTTTCGCCAAGTCGCTCGAAGAGATGTACGATTTCGAAGTGATTGTCGGCGAGGAGATCACTTCGCGCTCCGGCCACATCATCGGCCTATTCCTCAAGCACCATATCCCAGCCGGCATGTCGGCAGTCGAGACACTGGCCGCGATCAACGATCAAGGCGGAGTTGCGGTCATCCCGCATCCCTTTTCTAATCGCGGCGTGTTTGGCCCGTTCGGCCGAACTGCCTTCGTCGAGACGGTCAACGACTTGGCGTTCCACGCGCTTGAGGTCTACAACTCGGTCCCAGGACTCGGATGGGCGAACCGCGTGGCCGCCAAGATGTTCGCCGGTGGCCAGGGCTTTGCGGCAACAGGTGGCTCAGATGCCCACGCGCTCCATGTCATCGGCAGTGGTTACACCGTCTTTCGTGGCCACACCGCCGAGGATCTGCGCACCAGCATCGATAGACTCGAGACGCATGCCGAGGCAAACAAGGGCGGCCTGAGCGTCGTTCTGAAGTACGCGTGGCGCATCCCCCAGATTCGCCGTCAGCAGGCTCTTAACTGGGAGCGGTGCCGCGAGCGCTGATTAGCGAGTGTGGCGCTACGCCGTGCGCACGAGTCCGCACTAAATCTCAGAGCGAAGATCCCGTTCCGCTTCTCGCACGAGTTCCTGGATCACGTGTGCGATTCCCTCGTCGTCGCCCCAAGGCGACAAGATCAGCGTGTGAACGTGCGACTCGACTCGCGATTGCCGAACTGCCACCTGCAAGTCGAGAATCGTATTCACGCTCTCAAAGGGGAAACAGGCCGGCACAACGATCACTCTCGAGCATCCGAGAGCAGCGAGGTGTCGAATAGTCTCGGTTACATCTGGGTCGCGCCAATCCAGGTAGCAGAGCCTAACATTTGGTTCCGGTATGCCTGACTCCGTTAGGAACATCCGGATTCGATTGGAAAACGAGTTCTCCTGAATATCAAACGCACTGTGCGTCTTCTCGCGAGATTCGGGTTGGCCGTGCATGATCACGGCGACGCCGGTGCGATCGGGGTGGTCGCGGCTGATCCAGATGCGCTCAGCTATCTCTTGCGCCAGTGTCTCACTGCCCCACAAGGGCGGGGTGTAGACGATGTGCATCCCCGTAGCTGATGGCCGCAGCAAATCGACCCGAGATTTCATGCGATCGAGTTCGTATGACTCTCCGATGGACAGGCTCACCACGATGACATGAGAACAGCCGCGACACGCAGCACGTCTGACCGCTTCGTCCAAAGTATCTTGCCCGTTGCAGGTCACGAGTTCGACCGGCCCGAATCGGGTTACATCGAGCATCGCCTCCAAGCGCTCAGTCAGTTCGCTCGCAGCGTGGATCGAGGGACTGTGTCCTCCCGCTGCCCGGTAGCGAGCCTTTTGGGCTGCGAACAGGAATGGCATGATGCTCATCGCTGCCTCAGGTAGGTTATCCTGTGCCATCGTTTTGAGCTCGCTCGCGACTGCGGCGGGGTTGTACTGTTCTGGCTCGAGTCGTGCTGTGAGCAACACCGTGATTCGCGGATCGGAGGATTCGCCAAGTTCGAGTGGCGCGATTGTGGTGGCCTTGGGCGCATAGAGTGGTAGCAACGAAGAGGCGAGGCCGTATCCGCCTGCGGCCGCGGCAGCAGTCAAAAACGAGGCGGTAAGCCCAATCTCAGCGCGGCCGTACGCGTCCACAAGGCCGAAGATGACCCACGTGTTGACCGCAATGGTCACAAGCCCGACGGCGAGGGCTATGGGCTCTTTGGCGCGGCTGGCGGCGAGCAGGCCGACGAGGGCGACGCCGGAGGCTAGCGAGCTGAGAAAGAGTATGGCCCACAGGTCGTAGTGCACATCGCCTCCGAGCGGCTACGGGAATGCCACGATGATACGCGACCAAGGCCAAGGCGGGAACAAGGTTGACGGAGATATACCCCATGGGGTATACTCTACTCGAAAGTTACCGATGATAGGAGAAACCCGATGGGTGCTGTCAAAGAGGTCTCATCTGCTCAGTTTGCCGCCGAGGTGCTCGATGCCACGGTTCCTGTGGTAGTCGATTTCTGGGCTCCTTGGTGTGGTCCGTGTCGAGTGGTTGGCCCAGAGGTCGACAAGCTCGCACTGCGTCTGGGCGAAACGACTAAGTTCGTGAAGGTCAACATAGACGAGGCGCGCGACATCGCGATGCAGTACGGGATCATGAGCATCCCTACAATCGCGAAGTTCGAACGAGGTCAGGTGTCCGCACAGGTGGTCGGCGCAAGAGGTGCAGACGCTTTGATCAAGGAACTGGGTTTGGTCTAGACGTTGCCTACATACGAGCTGACGTGTAAGGATTGCGGTGAGGCATTCGAGCTGTTCTTCATGCGCATGTTGCGTGAAGAGGATAAGATATGTCCCGCATGCGGCTCCCGTGATATCAGGACGGGTCTGGGTGGCGGGTTCCTCAAGACGAAGCTGAGTGCCGGTGCAAGTGCGCCATCTTGTGGCGATCGAGGCTTCACATGAGGGTAGATGCTGGTCCGGTCGGACTGTAGGGGGTTTGCCCGTGGACTACGCGTACAAGCGTATCGGGTCCAAGGGGTTTGCCGAGACTATCGAGGCCGTGGAGCGCTCTGTGGCGCTTCACGGCTTCAGTGTCGGTCAGTGCCATGATATTCAAGGCCGGTTGCAGTCCAAGGGTTTCCCCATCGGACCCTTGGTCATCTTCGAGATCGCGCCGGTAGGCGAGGAGGCGGACTCCGCCATGTCTCTCATCATGCCGTGCCGGATTCACGTGTATGAAGACGAGGGCAATGTGATCGTGGCAGCACTCAGGCCTACGGTGTTTGCTGCGGTGTTCCCCGAGCACGAGATCGATGAGCTTGCAGCCAAAGTCGAGATTACGGTCGTGAAGATCGTCGACTCCGCAGTCGACTGAGTCTTTTCGGTTTCGTTACTTCACGCAAGACGAGTACTTGAGGAAGACTGCAATCGCCTCATCTATGAGCTCGTCGCGCGACTTCTCGGTGTCATCGATCAGGCAGCTCTTCATGGAGTGCCCGATGATGTGCAGACCAATCTGATTCAGCGCTGACTTCGCTGCCATGATCTGCGTGAGAACAGCCT
>JAURYZ010000209.1 GCA_030653635.1 Coriobacteriia bacterium
TACGGAAGGAGTCACGTCCCTGGTAGCGGAGACAGGTGCTGGCACGGAAGCCTGCTGGCCAAGGAACGCCGCGAGCTTTTGAATCACCTGGGAGGCGTCTCCAGCGGAAGACATGTGCGCGGATGCACCGGCCTGACGAGCACGCAGCGCTGAGGACTCATTGGGTTGCAGCGACAAAATGATTACTGGAACCCCGCCACCATCGCCTGCCTTGATCTGCTGTGTGAGGGAGTAGCCGTCCATGCCCTCCAGCTCGGCATCCACGACGATGACATCCGGACGCCTAGCTCCGATCATGCCTAAGGCACGAGGTCCGGAAAGCGCACCTGTCACTTCTGCGTCGACGCCTGATGCGATAAGGCCTGCCTTGATGCGCTCAACCAATGACTCGTCTTCGTGGACGATGATCACGCTCTTGTCTGGCACGCGTTGAACCTCCCTCATGATGCAAGCACGCGGTCGCGCGCTCACGGGTTATTCGACGTGGGACGATTATCGGCATAGCAATGCCGAAGCTATACCGAATCATACTCCGCTCTCAGGGTAGTATATGCCGAGAAGTCCCCTATGCAGAACGGTCAGGCATGCAGATACGCGTTGAACGACTCGCATACGGCGGAGACGGCATCGGTCGGCTCGAAGACGGGCGGACCGCATTTATCAAAGGCGGCTGCCCCGGCGATCTGGTCGACGTTCATATTGACGTCGAGCATGCCCGTTACGCAAAGACTACCGTGATGCAGGTTATCGAACCCTCCTCCGATAGGATCGCCCCTCCGTGCCCGTACTTCGGCACCTGCGGGGGCTGCCAATGGCAGCATGTGTCCTACGATGCCCAACTTATGGCCAAGCGTTCCGCCGTCGCCGAAGCCCTGCATCGGATCGGCCATCAGGACGTCACAGTCGATCCATGCGTCCCATCTGCTCGACAGTACGGCTATCGCAACAAGATCGAACTGGTGGCTCACTTAGACGCCAACGGGCTGACCATCGGCTACATGCGCGCCGGAACCAACGAGGTCGTGCGCGTGGACTCCTGCCTGCTTATGCCCGAGCGCGCGCACGATCTCCCGAAGTCCTTGGCCGGCTGTCTGCGCTACCTCAGTGGACGCGCCGACCTGCGCATCTTGAGGGTCGGAGCCCGCGTCGCATCCGCCACACGGGACCTTGAGATCGCCCTGTGGACGACACCCGGGGCCTTCCCGCGCAAGATGGTAGCCGAAACCATCGCACAAGCTACAAAGGCCAGCGGCGTGGTTCGAGTCCTTGCCCGCGACGAATCAGCCAAACGCTCGGTCGTGGGCGTCGAGGTACTTCGCGGAAACGGCGCATGGCGCGAGCGTGTACTCGGCAACGACATGTTGATCTCTGCCCCGTCGTTCTTCCAGGTCAACACCCCTACCGCCGAGGAACTGGTCACGCGCGCACTTGAGGCCTTAGACGCCGATGGCTCTGACCGTGTGCTCGACCTTTACTCCGGAGCCGGCACTTTCACCCTGCCGCTGTCCGAGATCGCCGGTGAGGTCGTTGCCGTCGAGGAGTCCGGAGCGGCACTGTCCGATCTTCGGCGCAACCTAGAGCGGGCAAACCTATGGGCCGAGATCGCTCCTGGCGATGCGGAACGCGCGCTGCCCAATCTGGGTCGATTCGACCTAGCGCTCGTAGACCCGCCGCGAAGCGGCATGCGCCCCGGGGCTATTAGCGCTCTGGCGGCCACCGGGGCGCGCCGAATCGTGTATGTCAGCTGTGATCCAGCGACGCTGGCCCGCGATTGCGATGGTTTGACCAAATGCGGCTATCACCTCACTCGGGCGATACCGGTCGATTTGTTCCCGCAGACCTACCACGTCGAGACCATCGCGGTACTCGACAAAACATAGAGGGCTAGATCAGACGCCCAACCTCAGGGAAATCCGTGACGTGAACGTCGTGAGGGGCATCTTCGTGCGCTTCTGTGAGATCAGCACCGGCATCGTGCATGCCCTCGTGGTCACCTTCGCCCCACATCGCACTTTCCGTGACGTCATAGACGACACCACGATACGCGACGTAAGCTGGTTGCCCTTCGCGGCCGTTGAACACCGCTAGCTCTTCTAAAGTCATATCCTTCATGGGGGCTCCTTACTGCTGTAGGGTCAAAGAAGCTTCTTCCCATGGGCAGATCGTGCGAAACGCACCCACTAAGGACCTGTGACCAACCTACGGTCCTGATACCTACGGCGTCTGGCCTCAGCGGCCGAGCCTTGCAAGGATGCTTAGGAACTTCAGCAAGCCGCCCAGACCAGTTGCAATCAAAGCCAGCGGCAGCAGACTGGTCTTGTCGCTTTCTTTGCCCGAGCCGCCGAGCAACGCTTGATAGCCTACGGTTACAGCTTTGCTCTGACCGTCGACATCGAGCGTCACAGTGGTCGAGTCCGAACCAAACTCGACGCCTTCGAGCTGCTTGATGAGGTCGCCCGCAATCTGCGTCCCCGAGACGGTTGTGACTGTTCGCGAAACGAGCTGTGTGCTCCCCTGCTCTACGGCCAGCGCAGACCCCGGAGCACCCAACACGCACGCCACCGTGAGCAACGCGATCAACAAACCTGTGGACCTCACCGAACTCACCATCCCTTGTCACTACGAGCCTCTGGTGTGTTCTTCGGCAGGCAGGGACATGGACTGGGTGACATGCGTCACGGTATTCGGATATCGGGTCGACGGGTGGTGCCGCTCATCGGCGATTTGCGACCGAATGTCGCAACTTGCGTCACAGAAACTCTGCTACTCGCCCTCGAGACGCTCCCGAAGCTTGATGAGATCGACCACGATCTTGCGGCCCTTGGTGGCGAGCGCGCCGTCCTTGGCCAGGTTGGAGATGATGCGGCTCGCCGTCTCACGCGAGGTACCGGCCAGGGTAGCGATCTCGTAGTGGGTCAGACCCTGAATCACCGGCACGCCACGGGCCTCATAGCTCGCTGTAGCTACGTTGAGCAGCACCCGCATCACCCGGTGGCTGGCGTCGTGGAACGCCATGTCCTCCAATCGGGCGATCGTGTGACGCACTCGCCTGGACAGGGTCGCTATGAGCGAAAGTGCTAGGCGAGGGTTTATCTGGATCGCTGCCGAAAGGTCCTTAGCGTCGAGGCTGAATAGCTCGACTTCTGAAACAGCAATCACGTCGGCTGAACGAGGCTCAGCGTCGACCAGACTCATCTCGCCGAAATGTGCTGGTGCCTCGAGGTAGTTCAGGGCCAGCTCCTTGCCGTCCGGCGACGCCAGTGAGACCTTCACCCGACCGGACACGAGCAGATACATCGACGAACCCATCTCGTTCTGGTTCACGATGAATGCGCCCTTGGGGTAGCGGCGCAACTGAACCATATCCGCGAACGTATCGAGGTCACCCCCCGACATGTCGGAGAACATAGGTATGCTGCGCAGTTTGGCTACTGACGCGTCTCTGAGTGCGGTTGTCTGCTCCATAAGGTTGGTATCGGCCCCCCTGAATTGTGACTTAACCCACAATCTAGCGGTTCACGTCACAATTCGACACCATCTCTCACAGTTCGCCCCTGCCGTACGGCTCGTCTCTTTGCCTCGTCTCTGGCGAATCGCAGCCTTAGCGACCGTCCGCCCGGATACACGAAGGGCGGCCCCGTGAAGGAACCGCCCTCGCGATACGCCCTACCTGCCGAAGAAGGGCCGTCTATTTCTCGTTGCGGACGTAATCGATGAACGCCGGCACTAGGAACGGGATGAGCTCGGGCAGATACGTCGGCATGAGCGAATCCATCGTCTTGGGGAGCAGGTCGGGCATGAGCTCGCCCATGTCCGCCGGCATCTCGCCGATATACTCCTCAACCGCCGCGATAAGATCGGGCATGACCCGGCCGAGGATGGCCGGAGCCATCATCGGGAACAGCGTGGGCATCATCTTCTCCATCATGCCCAGACCACCGGGCACATGCTTCATCGCACGCATCATGGGTGCCATGCCAACGGGCATCGCGTCCATCATCTGCGGGAACACGCGCTGCATGAGCGTGGCCATCTGCTCGGGCTCCATAAGGAAGATGAACTTCTCGAAGTAGCCCCAGTAATACATAGCCTGCTCTGTCGATTCCGGGATGTCGTAGCCGGCGGCCTGCGCCACGATCCGCGACAAGTCATCGACTTTGAGTCCCATATCGTTCTTGATGTTGCTATCGCGCAGCTGCACCTGGCAGCAGGGGCACAACGCGACGACGGTATCGGCCTTGACGTCGAGTGCCTCCTGCAGACGAAACTTGCCCAAGACGGGTGCCACGGCGGGCTCGCCGATAAGGGTAAGGACTGAGCCGCAGCAGTAGCCCTCTTCGCGGTTGTGCTCCATCTCGACGTAGTCGACGCCGGGAATGGCCTTGAGCATGTCGCGCGGCGGCTCGTACAAACCCTGTGCGCGACCAGCATGACACGAGTCGTGGAACGTCAGGCGTCCCTCGATGGGGTTCTTAAGCTCGAGTCGCCCGTCTCCCAACGCCTCACTCACAAGCTCGGAGTAGTGCTTCACCTCGAACTCGTAGGGCTCTCCCCTGTCGGCAGCAATATTGGCGTACATCTCTTTCCACACCAGCGCACAGGCTGGGCATGAGGTGATGATGGTCTTGGCTCCGCGCTTGCGAGCCTCAGAGACGTTGTGGTCGTAGATGGTCTCGAACATATCCCATTTACCGGACACCTTCATCGGGATACCGCAGCACGCTTCGTCGGTTCCCATATAGCCGATGTCATAGCCAGCATCGGTCAGCAGCCGCACGCTAGCCTCAGCAACGTCGGTCTCCACGAAGCTCGCGGTACAACCGGCGAAGTAGAGCATGTCGGCCTGCTTGTTCCAGCCGCCGTTCTCATCGGCGAGCTTGGGCTTGATATCATCGGGCACCCAGTTCGCACGGTTCTCGCGCTTGCCTGCCCAGATGTCCAGTTCACTCTCAAGCGAAGCCTTGATCATCTCGAACGGCGGGAACGTGCCGCGCTTCTCGTCTTGGACGAGCTTGCCGCGCATCGCCATCCAGTTGTGCTCGACGGGGATCTGTAGCTG
>JAURYZ010000219.1 GCA_030653635.1 Coriobacteriia bacterium
CGAAGACTTCGCAACCTCGATTTCCGCATCGGCGAGATCGGCAACATGAATCAGATGGTCTACGACGAGACTCTCATCGTCTACAAGAAGAACAAGGACCGGGCCACGCTCGTGTCCGAGGCTTTGGGTAAGGGTAAAGTAGTGACGAGTCGCGGGATGTACTCGTTCGACACCGATGTTCTCGTTGTGGTCGGTAAGGACTGGGGACTTCCCGTGACCAGTCGCGACAACCAGATACCAATCGACTAGGCACCACTAAGGGTGTTCAGACATATGCTCAGCCGCAGTCGCACCAGGTCTTCGCGAGTCGTACCGGCGTTTCTTGCGGCGCTCTTTTCGGCGATGCTCATCGCCTCCATGGTCTTTGCACCACCAGCGTCGGCCGATGACGGATACTTCACCTTTATGAGCCGCGGATTTGGCCATGGGCTTGGTATGAGCCAGTACGGAGCCAAGGGTTTCGCAGACGCGGGATATGGCTACGAGACGATCCTCAGGCACTACTACGGCTCCCGGGGAACTGACCCCAAGACCCAGATAACGAGTTTCCCCAGCGAGCCCAGCCGCGACGTGAACCTCGATCACGCAGCAGGTTCGGGCGACGCTGGATACACCAAGGCCACCTGGACATTGCGGCCAGGCAACCCCGGTTCGACGCTGGCGGTGTATGCCTCAAGCGGCACGACGACCAGTGCCGACGGCTGGTCGACATTCACCGCAGAAGGCAACCAGATCCGCTGGACCCAGCCCGGCGGACGACAGTTCCTCTACTCGGGGACCATCGCAGTGTGGGGCGTCACGGGAACACCTGCGCTGACGCAGGTCAAAGAGGGCACTGGCCAGTACAGCCACGAATACGTGCGCTTCCGAGGAGAGCTGAGGCTCGCGGCCCTAGATGGCAAGCTCAAGCTCGTCAATCGGCTGAGCATGCCTGAGTATCTATTCGGTGTCGTTCCTCGGGAATCTCCGGCTTCGTGGCCGGCCGAGGCACTGAAGGCCCAAGCGGTAGCTGCACGCAACTACTCATGGAGAGCCACGCGCTTGGAGCTGTATACCGATACCAGAGATCAAGTGTACGGAGGGCATTCGCGAGGCGAGGATCGCGCGAACCCCACGATGCACGAGGACAGCCGCACCAACGCGGCGGTCGACGCCACGTTGGGCAAGTGCGTCACCTACGACGGGGAACTGGTTACGACCTACTTCATGTCCACGTCCGGCGGGTATACCGAGAACAACGAGAGTGTCTGGGGCGGCACGGCGCTGCCCCACTTGCGCGGAGTACCCGATCCCTATGAGGTCTACTCGGGAGCATCCATGCATCCGTGGAAGACCGTGACCTACACTGCGGCCGACACGCGGATCAAGTTACTGCAGGCGGGGATGAGTGCGAGCGTGTTGCCCGATCCGATTGCGGCCATTCGTGTGACCGAGCGCGGAGTCTCCGGTCGTCCGATGACCGTGGAGTTCACGAGCCTCACGGGAGTGAAGACGTCAGTCACGGGCTACTCGAACATGCTCAAGTTCAGAAACGCGTTTGCTTGGGGCGACCACTGGTTTGTGGTCAACCCGGCCACCACGCGTATCTTTGGAACTGATCGCTATCGGACCTCGGTGGCGGCGTCCAGAAGGATATTCACCTCGCAGGGTAGCGCCAACCCGGCCAAGGCGGTCGTTGTGGCCAACGGAGGCGCTCCTGCAGATGCCTTGGCGGCCTCGTCGCTCGCAGGTGCGATTGGCGGCGCTCCCATACTGCTCACGCCCGGAGGCGAACTCGACTCCTCGGTAGAAGACGAGATCGCGAGGCTCGGAGTCACAAAGGCTTACGTAGTCGGCGGGACAGGAGTCATCTCGGAGCGCGTTAAGACTCAGGTCGCTGCGGCCGGCGTCGTCTCCAGCGTGACGCGGCTTGGTGGTGTGGATCGCTACGAGACAGCAAAACTGATCGCCTTGGAGGTCAAGCGTTTGGGTGGCGACCGCCGCGTCATCATCGTGAACGGCGACACGCTCATCGATGCTGTGACGGCCGCAGGATGGGCCTACAGCAAGGCGATTCCGATCATTCCCGTGCGAGCCGGCGAGATTCCCAAGTCATCCGCCGATGCGCTGTTGCAGCTCAACCCCACGTACTCGATGATCATCGGCGGCACGGCTGTGGTGAGCGATGCGGTCATGGCGAAGCTTCCGAATGCGACACGTCCGGTGGCAGGTGTGGATCGCTATGCGACTGCGCGCGCGATGTGCTGGCATCTGACTTCCAAAGAGGGATTCAACGCTGGCAGCATCTATCTGGCGTCCGGTACTTCTATGGTCGATGCGCTGGCGATCGGACCCGTTGCGGGCCACAACCTCAACCCACTGCTGCTGGCCCGGGCCTACGAGCTTCCGAGCGCCACACGCCTTGAGCTCGAGAGCCGTGCCCCGAGTCTGTGGCGGGTACATATTGCTGGTGGAGAAGCCGCATTATCCGGATGGCTCCAGGGCAAAGTCGAGCAGGCGGTTGAGTAGTCGCTGTTCTTTTGCAGGTTCTCCTGCCGGTCGAGCATTCTGAAGTCGCAAGCGTGACGAATATCACGTTTGATAAAGGCCAAGCGCGCTCGGGCCGATACCACTAATGGACCCACGCTCTCTTCGAACATGAGGTGTGATCGGTATGAGGCGTCTTTTCGTTTTGTTGCTCGTCGCGGTTCTGGCTCTGCCGGGTTTCGTCGGGCGGACCCCGGAACCGGCCTACGCCGCTTACACGCCGCCTGCGCTCAAGGTGGCGCTCGTGCGTTCTACCGACAGTCAGGCATGGGTGGACAAGTACGGCCGTGGTTACGGCATCTTGTACAAAGAGGATATCCTGTACAACTATCTAGTCTCGAAGGGCTGGGACGTCACGCGTATATCCGATGACGATCTGGAGAGTCTGACCAAGATCAAGCAGTACGACGTGGTCGTGTGTATGTGGGTGTTCGCGATGACGCCGAGTGCCACGAACAACATGGTCAAGTACGTGGCCGATGGTGGGGGACTCGTGGTCCCGTACGCGTCGCCGCGAGTCGCACCCGGAGTCGGCGGCTCGGAGCTTGAGGACCACTGGGTTCGTATCATGAACTATGAAGGGTGGGAGTGGGGACCTCTCTCCGAGGTCTACCAGACCTACTTCATCGATGATGTTGGCTCGTTTAAATTTGTTGCGCGTCCGTCCTGGGGTGACCCGGTCGTCTCAGGCGCGGCTACGATTCTGCAAGCGCGCGGGTTGTCTGCGGCTGATTTGACGCTCACGCGCAATCAGAACCCTGGAGCCTGGATCGAGTACGCAAGGCCGCTTTCCGGCAACACGAACACTGTGAACTTCATGAACCTCTCGCAACTCTCGGCTCCGACTGGTTCGACCAACTACAGCATCAGTAACGGTATGGGCGCGGCCAGGTCCACGTATCTTAATGGTCGGTCGGTCTACTTCTACTTCTCGCCGACCGACTTCGTGTTCAATCAGGACGGCAGTGGCAATCAGACCGTGCCGACGGGCGTGAAGCAGAGCGAAATCGCGGGAGCTTACATCGAGTCGGCAATCGTATGGGCCGCGAGCACTGGTGGACGACCCGGCGTGCTTGTCCGCGATGGTCGTACCTATGCGACGCTCAACGTGTATCAGGACGGCATTTACGCATCGCACTACGTGACCAATCTGGGCAACGTGACCGTGTCCGGCACGCTCACCTATAGGATTTACGATCCGGCGGGCAGGCTTGTTAAGACCTCATCGCGGTACAAGATCGGGGTAGAGCCCGGGAAGACGTATCGGTACTCAGAGTCATATTCGGTCGGCAAGCTCTCGGCCGGAAGCTACAGGGTTGAAGTCGAGTACCTGACTACCTATCCCGCCTATGAGCGTCGCTATGTCGAGGCCGCCAACGTCTACCGAGGACAGGGCACCGGTATCCGGACGAATCGCGATGTGGCAAAGACGGCGGGGCAGATCGTATACGACCCACGCATCGTTCGAAGCGCGGGCAACAACCGCTACGACACCTCACTTGCAATCGCGGACGCGGCGGGCGGTTATCCGCGCGCAGAGCGGACGGTCGTGATCGCCAGCGGCAGCGGGCCGGACGCCTTGGTGGGCTCGAGCATCGCCGGGGCCTGGGACGCGCCTTTGATCTTGACCGACGTGGCAGCACTTCCCGCTAACACCGATTCGTGGCTTCGCAGCACGTCGCGCGGGTTCGACAAGGCGATCATCATTGGTGGTCAGGCCGCAGTCTCCTCGGCAGTTGAGAATCGTTTGAAGCAGATCTTTGGTGCAGCCGACGTGACTCGGCTGGCGGGCGCGGACCGGTACGAGACATCGGCCGAGGTCGCGAGAGCCGTCAAGGCCAAACGCGGAAAGGCTTATGACGGCGGGATGATTATCGCCTACGGGCAGGCGCT